>JBAWFY010000099.1:0-4538 GCA_049592335.1 Occallatibacter sp. | reverse complement strand
GCCAACAACTGACTCTTCGCATTCTGAAGATCGATTCCGAAACCAACAAAATATCTCTCGGCCTCAAGCAACTCCAGCCTGAGCCATGGGAGACCGCAGCCGGACGCTACCTGCCCGGCCAGCGCGTCAGTGGTTCCGTTACGCGCCTCACTGACTTCGGCGCATTCGTCGAACTTGAGCCCGGCCTCGAAGGACTCATCCACATCTCGGAGATGTCGTGGGACAAGAGAGTTCGTCCCGGCGACATTCTCAAGCAAGGTGCCCGCGTTGACGCTGTCATTCTCTCCGTCAAGCCGCCCACCGGCACCGAACCCGGCCGCATCGCGCTCGGCCTCAAGCAAACCCTCGCCGACCCTTGGTCCGAACTCCAGAAAAAATTCCCCGCGGGCTCCGAGATCGAAGGCCCCATCACCAAGATCATGAACTTCGGCGCATTCGTTGAGATCGCGCCGGGTGTCGAGGGCCTCGTGCACATCAGCGAGATCGTTGCCGACCGCCGCCTCAACCATCCCCGCGACGTCCTGCGCGACGGCCAGCGCATCAAAGCCCTCGTCCTCGCCATCGACTCCGAGAAGCGCCAGATCAAGCTTTCGATGAAGCAGTTGATTCCAACCTCGATCGATGAGTACATCGCCGAGCACGAAGTGGGCGACCGCGTTTCCGGCCGCGTCGTCGAGATCAGCGCTTTGGGCGCGACAGTCGAATTGGGTGAGGGAATTCGTGCCACCTGCGGTGGGGCGCCCGCGCCTTCGGCGCAAAAAGGCACGGCCGCATCCGCATCAGGCACAACGCCGCAATCCGGTTCCGCGCGTTCCGCCGCCAAGCCCGACCTCTCGCAGCTTTCGTCATTGTTGAAAGCCCGCTGGCAAGGCAACGCCCCCGAACCCTCGGCGCAGCCAGAGCCCCTAGCCGAAGGCCAGATCCGCACCTTCAAAATCACAAAACTAGTAGCCGACGCAAAGAAGATCGAAGTGGAACTCGCGTGACAAGGTTCAAGCAAGAAGCCGCTGACTTGTTAACTCGCTAACTTGCCGGTCCGCTGCTACAGATACGTGTCATCCACATAGCACCACCGCCAGTCCTCGCCGCGCTCGGCGCTCTGGATCAGCGGATGCTTTGTCTCATGAAAGTGCGCCCGCGCATGGCGGTTCTTCGACGAGTCGCAGCAGCCCACGTGCCCGCACTCCAGACACATTCTCAGGTGTACCCAAGTGTCGCCCATCTTCAGGCACTCCTCGCAGCCTTTCGTACGCGGCTTCACGCCTTTCTTGATTGTCGATTCATGCGTGCATTGTGCTGCCATGGGTGACCTCCTCCGGCTTTCCACTGAATATAGCGCAAGTGCGGGCTCTCCTTGAACCTGCGTCCTTCGCTTCATCGCCCGCCATCCACTATCCTTTCGTCTATGCAGCTTCCCGCGCGCGATGCCGAACTCGTGCAGATTATGGACGCCTCGCTCGCCGAAGCCGCTCGATGCGCCGGTTCATTCCTCGCCTGCCGCACCGGGTGCACGCAGTGCTGCCACGGAGCCTTCGCCATTAATGCGCTTGATGCCGCCCGTCTCCGCGCTGGAATGGACGCATTGCATGCAGCAGCCCCTTCGACGGCACAGGGAATAGAGAACCGCGCCCGCGCCTGGCTCGCGGAACACGGCGCAGATTTCCCAGGTGACCCCAAAAACGGCGCGCTCGGCACTTCAGACGAGGACCAGGCCCGCTTTGAGAACTTTGCCAACGAAGCCGCCTGCCCCGCGCTCGATCCAGCAACCGGCCGCTGCGATGTCTACGGCTGGCGTCCCATGACCTGCCGCGTCTTCGGCCCTCCGGTGTGCGCCGCTGATGACGACGGCGCGGAAGGCCTGGGCCATTGCGAGCTGTGCTTTATCGGTGCGGCTCCAGAACAAATTGCCGCCTGCGAAATGCCCGTCCCGCACACGCTCGAAGCGGAGTTGCTCCACGAAATCGGCGAGAATTTCGAAACAGTCGTCGCCTTCGCACTCATGCCGGAAAAATCCTCTCTCACTTCGCCGCGATAAACTGATCTTTGCAGTCCCCCATGCCAATGCGCCCCTGCTGGGCCGAGATTCGCACCCGCGCTCTCGAAGAGAACTTCCGTTTCCTTGCCCGTCTCGCCGCGCCCCACGCTGAGCTGCTCGCCATCGTCAAAGCCAATGCCTACGGTCACTCGCTGGCCATTTGCGCGCCGGCGGTCGTGCGCGCGGGCGCAAAATGGCTAGGCGTCACCAGCGTGGAAGAAGCCATTGCCGCGCGCGCCCTGTGCCCGGATGCGCGCGTCGTCATTATGTCCGGCATCGCGCATGGCCAGGCTGCCGCAGCAATTCAGTTCGAGCTCACGACCATCGCGTGGGAACTGTGGCAGCTCGCCGAGCTCGAAGCCGCCGCGCGCTCCTCGGGCGCTGCGCCCGGTTCCGTCGCCGTGCATCTTGAGATTGACACCGGCATGAGCCGCCAGGGCGTTTTGCCCAGCGAGCTTCCTGCCATCTTCGCGCGCTTTGCGCCCGGCTCGCCGCTGCGCCTTGAAAGCGTGATGACGCATCTGTTCGCCGCCGATGAAGCTGACGGCCAGATCGCGCGCGAGCAGCTTGCGACGCTCGACGGCGTCCTCGCACGCATCTCCGCCGCCGGCCTCTTTGCCGAGTGGCTCAGCGTAGGCGCATCGGCCGCGCTACTCGCAGGCCAGTCGCAGCCCATCGCTCAGCTCGCCGAGCGCCACGGCATGAAAGCTCTGCTGCGTCCCGGCCTCGCGCTCTACGGCATCGTCCCCGAGTTCGATCCCGCCTTTGATTCGCAGCCGCCCTCGCTTGCCGCCGCGCGCGCTGCGCTCCAACCAGTGCTCGCCTGGAAATCGTCCGTCATCGGCGTACGCTCTGTACCGGCCGGAGCAACCATCGGCTACAACGCAACCTTCGTCGCCAGCGAGCCCATGCGCGTGGCACTCGTCGCCGCGGGCTACGCCGACGGTCTCGACCGCGCGCTCGGCAATCGCTTCGAGCTCATCGTTCGCGGCCAGCGCGCGCCGCTCGTGGGCCGCGTTAGCATGGATCAGTCGGTGGTGGACGTTACGGAGATTCCCGGTGTCGCAGCCGGTGACGAAGTTGTCCTTATCGGCACGCAGGGCAGCGAAACCATCACCTCGCAAGACCACGCCCGCGCCACAAACACAATTCCCTGGGAAGTCTTCACGCGCATCGGCCCCCGCGTCCCGCGCACCGCGGTCTAATCGGGTCCGGCACCCGCGCGCACGGCCTTACCGCGCCGAGGGTTCCGCTGCCGTCGGGCATAGCCCCGCCGCGCATTCCACCGCGGCAATCATGGCTTCCGCCCCGATGCACGAGTTGAGCAGCATGTGATAAAGCCCGCGTGAGCACCACTCCTGCTGGTAAAACCTGCGGATCACCGCCGCGCGGCGCCGGTCGATGGCCGCCAGATCCTGCTCAGCGTGTTGCGCCCGCTCGGGAAACGCCCGGGCGTACCACTCTTTTTTCGCGCTCGCCGTGGCGTACACAAAAACATGGAAGCACCCCGGCCGCCCTGCGAGCGCGCAGGCCGATCCGCGTCCCACCAGCACGCAGTTGCCCTGTTTGGCCGCTTGCAGAATCTCTTCCTTGATCAGCTCCAGCATGCGCTCAGAATCGAAGACCTTCTCCTCGCCGCTCGGCACGGGCGCGTATACCGGATCGTTCCACAAGAGTTTGCCATAGCGGTGATACCACGGGTCCAGCCGATCGTCGAACTTGGCCGCTGTCTTTGGGTCCACGCCTGCCATGCGCGCCGCACCGGCCACCAGCTCAGAGTCCAGCAGTCGCCAGCCCAGCCGCGCCGCCAGGTGGTGCGCAAATTCCGCTCCGTGCGAGCCGTACTCGCGCTCAACAGTAACGACACTGACCGGCGTATGCGCCATAACCCGAGCCCCCGCTCTGCGGTTCCAATCCGGCGCGGAATCGCACTCGAAGCATACAACGGCGGCGGCAAAAAAGAAAACAGGCGTGGAAGGGAATCGCCCGTCCGCGCCTGCCAAGCACCTGGGTGTCCCATCCTTAACACGCCGTCGTGGCGACTCAGCGTTCAGGGCGGGAGAGCAGCCGTCTACTGCGTCACTGGCTGCGCCGGCAGCGTCTTCGAGCTCTTCAGATGGCGCTCGCTGGTCGCATTCGGAGCCGTCGCTGCCGTCGCGGCCGCCTGATTCGCCGATTCCTTCTTAATGCGCAGATCGCCGTTATCGGTGCTGAGCGTAATGTGCGCCGCGCCCTCGCCGATGCGTGCCGTGAATGATTTGTTCTCGCCACCGCTGAACGCGATCGGTAAATCCGTCACAATGTCGCCGTTATGGGTCTGCCCGCTCAACGTAGCCGAGGCGTTGGGCGGCAGCGTAATCTCCACGTCGCCTTTGCTGTTTCTCGCTTCCACGTTGTAGGTGCCTACGGGAGCAATGCGGATGGCTCCATCGCGATCTTCCACGCGCATATCGCCCTCAATCTGGCTCAAGTCCACATCCTTGGAGTGCGTAGTCACGTGGAC
>JBAWFY010000098.1:0-2868 GCA_049592335.1 Occallatibacter sp. | reverse complement strand
GAGGCTGATGTAGACAGCGTCGCAAGCGATCCTGCGTAGCGCGCATTTGCAGGTGGGAGCTCTGGCGCTCAAGTTTTGAAAATCAAGAAAAGGAAGTTTCAAAAAACAATCATGGCAAAGACTTATTACGATCACGACGCCGACCTCAGCCTGATCCAGGCGAAAAAGGTGGCGATCATCGGTTATGGCTCGCAGGGGCATGCCCACGCGCTCAACCTCAAGGACTCTGGCGTCGAGGTGAAGGTGGGCCTGGCGGCGAACTCGAAATCGATTGGCAAGGCGCAGAAGGCGGGCCTGGAAGTGACGACCGTGCCGGAAGCTGTGAAATGGGCCGACGTGGTGATGGTGCTCGTACCCGACCAGACCGCGGCCAAACTTTATGCGGATGAGATCGGCCCGAATATCAAGCCGGGCACGCTGCTGATGTTTGCGCACGGCTTCAATATTCATTTCAAGACCATCGTGCCGGCAGCGGGCATCGATGTGGGCATGGCCGCGCCCAAGGCGCCGGGTCACCGCGTGCGCGAAGTCTTTGCCGAGGGCGGTGGTGTGCCGTGTCTCATTGCGGTTCATCAGGACGCGACCGGCAACGCCCATGCTCTCTGCCTCAGCTATCTGAAGGGCATTGGAGGCACGCGCGCCGGAGTGCTCGAGACGACCTTTAAGGAAGAGACTGAGACCGATCTCTTCGGCGAGCAGGCGGTGTTGTGTGGCGGCGTGAGTGCCTTGATCAAAGCAGGTTTTGAAACCCTCGTTGAGGCCGGCTACCAGCCCGAGAGCGCGTATTTCGAGTGCCTGCACGAGCTCAAGCTGATCGTCGATCTAATTTATCGTGGCGGCCTGGCCTATATGCGCTACTCGATCTCTGACACGGCCGAATACGGCGACTATGTCTCAGGGCCGCGCGTCGTCGGCCCGGATAGCAAGAAGGTCATGAAGCAGATTCTCGCCGAGATTCAGGACGGCACCTTCGCCAAGAAGTTTTTGGCCGACCAGAACTCCGGCAAGAAGGAGTTTCTTGCCTTCCGCGAAGCCGAAGCCAAGCACCCGGTCGAGATTGTCGGCAAGCAGCTCCGCGCACAGATGCCGTTCCTCGATCCGGTCACGGTAGAGGAAGTGGCGAAGACGCGGTAAAAGCTCGCGCTCCGAGGCCTTCTGCGCAACGAGCAAGGCAAAAGGCCCCGAGAGGGTTAGTTTAGTTGTCACCTTTCTTGCGGTTGTTTTCCCAATAGAGTGGCTGCAGATTGCTCAGAACATCGAGGCCACCTCGGCAAACTGGAAAGATATGGTCGGCCTCCCAGCCGTACTGGGTTGTCTGCCCATAGTCGTTCCACTTCATCCAACTTCCGTAGACATCCTTTCGGTAGACATTTGCGTCGTACCCTAAGACGGCTTGACCCTTGGCCCAGATAGCGCTGAGCATTGCATGATCATACTGTGTGCTTGTTGCCATAAGCTCTCCTGTGCTTGTTGAGCTGCATGATGTCGCAGCATTTTTTTCTTGACAGCGAGGGGAGAGCCGACGAGAATACTTTCCGTTAAACATAACGGCTTGCGCCCCTCGCTAGGGGTGCCGGAGCAGGTGAAGCCGAAAAACTTTCTGAGGGTTTAGCCGACTTCATCTGTTGACCAACGCCGCCTCCGGGCGGCGTTTTCCGTGTAATGAACACGGTGGCAGATGAAAAAATACCGCTGTCCGTGGTGCGTGTCAACACCCAACCGCAACATTTTGTGGCCGAAATGTTGACCTAAACGGTCCATTTCTACTGTTTGGCTGTGGAATTGCTACAAAACTGGTGCATTTTGTGGAAAAGTAGGACGGAATGCCCATTCTGCCTCATAGCGAACATCCACAACGACTAAACTGCGTGGTCTATCTCTCCGTCGATCCCGCTTCCGGCATGGCGATCTTGCCAAAGCCCTCGCCTGTAAAATCAAGCTAAATCCCAGCCTCAAATCGGCAGGGGGGGCATCTTGCTTTACTGGCTTCTCTACGAAAAGCTGTTTCCGTTTTTTCACCCGTTCCGGATCTTCCGCTACCTCACGTTCCGCACGGCGTTTGCCTCGCTCACGGCGCTCTTGATTGCGCTCTTCATCGGGCCGTGGGTGATTCAGAAACTGCGGGAGTTCCAGATCGGCCAGTACGTGCGCGACGATGGGCCGCAATCGCACCTGAAAAAGACGGGCACGCCTACGATGGGCGGGGTGCTGATCGCGATTGCGATTCTGCTGCCCACGGTGCTCTGGTCCGACCCCGCGAATCCTTTTGTGTGGATTACGGTTTTTTCGACGCTGGCTTATGGCGCAATTGGATTTGCCGATGACTACACGAAGGTCGTGATGAAGCGCAGCCTGGGACTAACGGCGCGCACGAAGCTTTTGTGGCAAGGATTGGTGGGTTTGGTGGTAGCCGGGGCGCTGGTGGCTCTGGATCAGTTCCGGATGTTTTCGACGCGCGTTTCGGTGCCATTTATCAAGAGCGTGCGTTTCGATCTTCTTTGGCACAGCTGGCCCAGCACGATTCCCCATCTGGCGCTCTTCGCATTTGTTCCGTTTGTGGTCTGGGTTATTTTGTGGCTGGTGGGCACGTCGAACGCGGTGAATCTGACCGACGGGCTGGACGGCTTGGCCATTGGCTGCACCATCATCGCGGCCGGGGCGCTGGCCGTGCTCACCTACGTCAGCGGCCACGTGGTTTTTGCCGATTATCTTGAGCTGCAGCGCATGCCGATGGTTGGAGAACTGACCGTCTTTTGCGGGTCAATGGTGGGGGCATCGATCGGATTCCTCTGGTACAACGCGCACCCGGCCGAGATCTTTATGGGCGATGTGGGGTCGCTGGCGCTGGGCGGCGCCATCGGCACGGTG
>JBAWFY010000097.1:0-3939 GCA_049592335.1 Occallatibacter sp. | reverse complement strand
GCACCATCGTATCGCCGTGGCCGCCGAGCACGAAGGCCGACATGTTCTCCACGCTCACGTCCAGCTCCTGCGCGACAAAACTCTTGAAGCGGCCGGCATCGAGTATTCCGGCCATGCCGATGACGCGCTCGCGGTTGAAGCCTGACAGCTTGTAGGCCGCCTGCGCCATCGCGTCCAGCGGATTGGAGACGATGATCAGAAAGCACTCCGGCGAATACGAAACCACCTTCGCGACCACGTCCTTCATGATCTTGTAATTGGTTTGCAGCAGATCGTCGCGGCTCATGCCAGGCTTGCGGGGAATGCCTGCGGTGATGATCACGATGTCGCTATCGGCTGTGGTCGCATAGTCGTTGGTGCCGCTTACGCGCACGTCAGAGCGTTCGATGGGCTGGGCCTGGCTCAGGTCAAGTGCCTTGCCCTGCGGCACGCCTTCGACCACATCGACGAGCACCACATCGGCCAGTTCCTTTGCCATGATCCAGTGCGCGGCGGTAGAACCCACCATGCCTGCGCCGACGATGCTGATTTTCTTCCTCATGATTCGACTCTCCCTTGAGCTACTAGCTTCCAGCTGCTAGCCACTAGCTTTTTCTGACGGTTGTCTGATGCGAAAAGCCCCGAGCTTCCCGCGTGAATCACCGGAGCTCTGTGGGAGCTATCGGCTAGAATCTGAAAGCTGGCCCTACATGTTGCCGATAATGCGCGTCGCAAACTCGCTGGTGCCGACCTTGGTTGCGCCGCTGAGTTGTCGCTCGAAGTCGTAGGTGACCAATTTCTGCTGGATGGTCTTTTCCATCGCGCTCTCGATCATCGTGGCCGCTTCCTTCCAGCCGATGAACTCGAGCAGCATGACGCCCGAAAGAATCACCGAGCCGGGATTGATGACGTCCTTATCGGCATACTTGGGCGCGGTGCCGTGCGTGGCCTCGAAGACCGCGTAGCCGTCGCCGATGTTTGCGCCTGGCGCGATGCCCAGGCCACCGACCTGCGCCGCCGCTGCGTCGGAGATGTAGTCGCCGTTCAAGTTTGGCGTGGCCAGAATGCTATAGTCCTCCGGGCGAATGATGATCTGCTGGAAGATGGAGTCGGCGATGCGGTCGTTGACCAGAACCTTCGACTTCCACGCGCCGTTGCCGTGCGACTTGCCGATGGTGTCAAGAACTTTCTTCACCTCGTCGCAAACCGAAGCCTTGAAGCTCGGAGAGCCGAACTCCAGGCCCGGCTCGATGAGGGCAGCATTCTCTTCAATCGTCAGGCCGGGCTTGGCTTCCACGTTGCCCAGAATCCAGCTCTCGCGCTCGGTGACAATCTGGTCGCGAAACTCCTCGGTAGCCACCTCGTAGCCCCACTCACGGAACGCGCCCTCAGTAAACTTCTGGATGTTGCCTTTGTGCACCAGAGTGACGGTTTTGCGTCCGCTTTCAAGCGCGTGACGGATGGCGTAGCGCACCAGGCGCTTGGTGCCGAAGATGGACATGGGCTTGATGCCCACGCCCGAATCCGTGCGGATTCTTTTCTTGGTTTTGGACAGGAGATCGTCATTGAGAAAGCTAATCAGTTTGGCCGCATCGGCGCTGCCTTCTTTGAACTCGATGCCCGCGTACACGTCCTCAGTGTTTTCGCGGAAGATGACGATGTCGACTTTTTCCGGATGCTTCACGGGGCTGGGCACGCCCTGGTAGTACTTCACGGGGCGCACGCACGCATAGAGATCGAGAAGCTGACGCAAGGCCACATTGAGCGAGCGGATACCGCCGCCGACCGGCGTGGTGAGCGGCCCCTTGATGGAGACACGCAGGTCGCGCGCTGCGGCCACGGACTCGTCGGGCAGCCAGTTGTTGAACTGGCGAAAAGCTTTTTCGCCGGCAAAGATCTCAAACCAGCGGATGGCGCGCTTGCCGCCGTAGGCCTTTTCTACCGCGGCGTCGAAGACCCGCTGCGAGGCTTTCCAGATGTCACGGCCCGTGCCATCGCCTTCAATGAAGGGAATGATGGGATGGTCGGGAACAGAGAATTGGCCGTCTTTGTAGTCGATGGGCTGGCCGTTTTTGGGCAGATCGAGTCCGTTATAAGTGCTTTGCATGTCTTTCAGGGAAGTCCCTTCGAGGAATGGTTCAGATTTGAGGCTAACACCTGCAATTTGGGGGTGGCAATGGCGGCGGGATTCTTGACGTGATCGCAGCGAAATTGGGCAGAGGAAAGCGTACAGCCGCTCTATTTATTTGCCCGCGTCGCTGCCCAAACCATCGCCTTCAAACCGCGGAATACCGAAATGCCCGCGCAGACGCAGCAGGTCCACCGGGCTGAGATTACCGGCAACCGTTGCCAGCGTGACGCTCTTGGGGCTCACCACCAGCACCACCGCGCCGCGGACATTCGCGCCGTCCAGTACCAGCCACACATCGGTGAGCCCGTTATGCGCCGGGCCGCCTACGTTCGTCCCGCTCATCACGTGCTTCCAGCCGCGCAGATGATACGCATCGCGAATCGCCCCAATCTGCGCCGGGTCGGCCGCTCCTTCGCTCGCAAACCGCAGCACGTGCACGCTCACGCCGTCCAGCTTGGCGACCACCGGCCGCACGTCGGCGTCTGAGTCCGGCAACAGGCCTGCGGCCGCGGCAAGCATGGCGCGGTCGAGCGTGAAGCTCTCTTTGGCCGCGACCTGAGCGCTCAATTGTGTCAACGCCGGTGGCACGTACTTGAGGATTGCCGGGCCGATATCTGTGGTGGCCGCGACGGGCGCGCCGCCGGGGTCTGGGATCATAGAGGGGTGAGCGGGCGCCTGCGCGAGCGCCGCGCCAGAAGCCGAAATTGAAAGGGAGCCGCAGAGCAGGATCGCGCGCAAAGAGGGAGCCTCGGCAAAGGACCGTCGCTTCATGGTCTATTAAACGCGCGAGCCGCGAGAAAGTTGCATTTCGGCTTGCCGTCAAAACCATTCCCACAGGCGGTTGACCCGCTCTGGCCGCGGCGCGGCAGTGCTCGCCTCGGCCCCGAATCTGTCCTGGTGATGAACTCCAGATAAATTTGCAAGAATCTCTGTTCGCGCCGGTCAAGATGCGATAGACTCATGCGGGAACCTTTAAAACTTTGTCGAATTCAACCCCACGGAGGGTACATCGAAATTGGGAAAAAGCATGGTCCCGAAGAAAATCTTCTTCACCAAGGGCGTCGGCAAACACAAGGAGCGGTTGACCTCGTTTGAGCTGGCCCTTCGGGATGCGGGCATCGCCAGCCAGAACCTGGTGCGCGTCTCTTCCATCTTTCCGCCGCAGTGCAAGTTGATCACGCGCAAGGAAGGCCTCAAATACCTGAGCGACGGCGAGGTCGTCTTCGCGGTGATTGCGGAGAACTCCACGCGCGAGCCGCACCGGCTGGTTGCCTCGAGTATCGGCGTGGCCATTCCGGCCGACCGCAATACCTACGGCTACCTGAGCGAACATCACAGCTTTGGCGAGACCGAGGACCAGGCTGGCGAGTATGCCGAGGAGCTGGCCGCGGAGATGCTGGCTACCACGCTCGATGTGGAATTCGATCCCGACACGAGCTGGGACGAGAAAAAGGAAATCTACCGCATCTCCAACAAAATTGTTCGCACCAGCAACGTGACACAGTCGGCGGTTGGCGATAAGCGCGAAAAGTGGACCACAACCATCGCCGCGGCGGTGCTGATCCTGGACGAGTAGGGCACTTCGTGCCGCGGACTTTTGGAGCACTGCGTGCTTCAGACTCGTGGACAAGAGCCGCGGTTCGAGTAGATCGATTCAGGCGATGATGCAGAGAATTGAGGCCAATTCCGCACGCGCGGGGTTGGCCTTGTTGTGTAGGCCGTCGACACCCCATTACGGAGAATTGGAAGACGCACGATGAACGCCGCCACCAAATTCACTGTTGCTCTGGTGCAGATGCGCATGGGCCCGGACCCGGAGGCGAACCT
Source organism: Occallatibacter sp. (assembly GCA_049592335.1). Lineage (GTDB taxonomy): Bacteria > Acidobacteriota > Terriglobia > Terriglobales > Acidobacteriaceae > Telmatobacter. The sequence continues at coordinate 2 of JBAWFY010000097.1, read as the reverse complement.
TG
>JBAWFY010000096.1:0-1674 GCA_049592335.1 Occallatibacter sp. | reverse complement strand
GGACAGTATGCGTTGCAAAGCGAGGCATTCCTGTCTGGGAGTGGGACAGGTATTGCCTGGAAACGGCACAGTCGCAAAGTACGCCGGGATCCTGGCTGTGCGGAGAATCTTTTGACGGAGTATGGGGGTCTCCCACATCTCAGAATCGAGATGTGGGACTTACGGCCGCATCGAGAAGACCGGAATCAACTCTAGAAGTTCGGCGACAAATAACCGCACTCATACGCTTGAGGGAGGCTCGAGGGGCCGACGAGGTTCGCGTCTGTGCATTGGGCGCCGATATCGATTGCGCGCTGATTCGCCGCGATGATCTGTGTATACGAATCGACCACTTGCTGTGTGCTGGGTCCCACCCCCGACCCTCCAGCGGGGGACGACACGGGGGCAAGTATCTTTTGCGACCAGCCAGGAGCAATCGTGTAGCCTTTGAGGACTGCCAAAAAGATAGGCTCAGTCTGAGCGGCCACAGCGGCGGGCGCCGAACCAAGCATCAATATGTTCTTGAAAATTTGGCCGGAGTCGGCCGGGAGCGAACAGAGAATGCCGATTGCATCGCCTAGATTGGTGTTTCCTCTGCTATTGCTCACAACAAACACGCCGCATTGGCCTAGAGCCGCCGGCACCTGGAGAGGGGCTCCGTAGATGAATTTGATCTGAGGCGCCGCCGCTCCGCTGGCCGCCGCAGTCTGCTGGAAAATCATGGTGAGCTTGTCACTCAGCTTCGCCGAACTGGGCATGGTGATCCCAGCGCCGCCGGGGGCCGTCTGCCCCGCTTGAAACGGACCGTTATGCGCGACAATGAGCTGTCCGAGGGTGATATTTTCGCCCTGCGGTCCCGTCATGACAATCATGCCGGCGCCACCGCCTTTGACTGTCCATCCGGCAGGCACACCGGCAGAGGCGCTTTTGTCCGGCAGAGTATAGGTCTGCAACTGGACCGGCGGAGCGGCGGGGGCGGTAGACGGCTTTGCCTGCGCTGGAGCGGAGACAAAGGCTGGAAGCCCGATGATGGTCAAGATCGCCGACACGGCGGCGATCCGCAGAAATCTCATGCCATTGCATTGTTGCATGGTCAAGTTCCCTCGTAGTTGGTTTTTGGGCCCTCTGCTTTGGGCGAGGCACGAACCAGGGGACTTCGCGCTTGCTTCTGCGCTTGTTTCTGCGCCTCGGTCTGCGTAGGGTAGCATTCATCGATGGCGGATGGCTATTATCTTTTTTGAGCGCGAAGACACAGAACGTGTTTGTGTAAGTCTTTGGTTTCGTGTCGTATGATTGCGGTACGGTTCCTGCACGCCGATTTGGCCGGATACTGTTTGCCCCATTCAGCTTATTTACCAGGGAGGAAGCCGCCCTTTGATTTCCCGATTGCTGCGTATTAAGCCCATGTCGATGCTCTCGCAAGAAGCGGGCGAGCAGGGAGAGCACACGCTGAAGCGTTCGCTCGGAGCCGTGAACCTGATCACGCTGGGAATCGGCGCGGTGATCGGCGCGGGCATATTTGTGCTGACGGGCCAGGCCGCGGCGCTCTACGCAGGTCCGGCCGTGGCGCTGAGTTTCGTGCTGGCGGGGCTCACGTGCGCCTTTGCCGGGCTGTGCTATTCCGAATTCGCATCGATTATTCCCATTGCCGGATCGGCTTACACCTATGGATATGCCACGCTGGGCGAACTGGTA
>JBAWFY010000095.1:0-3516 GCA_049592335.1 Occallatibacter sp. | reverse complement strand
GCTCCGGCCTGTGTCCGTCGACATGAGCGCTCTAGAGAAATCGATCCTCGCCAACCTCGCGCAGGGTAGCCCGCGGCATGTGGAAACGAGGGTTGCCGGCGACTGCACGATTCTGGCCGACGAAGGTCTCATCACAATCGCACTGGATAACCTGCTGCGTAACGCATGGAAATACACTTCGCGAAAGAACCCGGCGCTGATTGAATTCGGTTGCAGGTATGATGGCGAAGAGACCGTCTTCTTCGTAAGGGATAATGGCGCAGGCTTCGACAGCGCCCACGTAGACCGGCTCTTTCATCCCTTCCAGCGGCTCCATTCCCAGGCCGAGTTTCCCGGAATCGGCATTGGACTCGCGACGGTACAAAGGATTATCGCCCGGCACGGGGGCCGCGTCTGGGCCACCGGAGCGGTAGACCAGGGAGCAGACTTCAGCTTCACTCTGCCCCAGAAAAAAGCCGACGGTGAACCGCTTCCGAACGTTCCGGCTTGAAAAATCGGGATCCGAGTGGGGTCTGCGGGACAGCTTGCACCCGAACCTGAGTTCGACCGCGCGCTCTGCATTTGGCTTTGGGGTGCGCGCATGACTCTGGTGCGAGCGACCAGCGAGCTGGCAACTGCATGCAATGCTGGCGGAGAGACAGGGATTCGAACCCTGGTTAGAGTTTCCCCTAAACACGCTTTCCAAGCGTGCGCCTTCAGCCACTCGGCCATCTCTCCGCTTGAGAAAAGTACGAAAGCTCTGCAGCTTATGCCTAGTATACCTGCGACGTACCGGTTAGCGGCCAGGATGAAAGCGTTTACCTCGACACGCCCTCTGATTTATAGTGCGATGTTGCCGCCGCACGCGGGTTTGCGCCTGCGCAAAACGTTTCTTTCCTTGCGATCGTGTCCTGGAGCCTGAATTCCAGGTGGAGAGTGGGCGGGCGGCAATCGGATTTGCCTGCGAAAGAGGTCTTCTATGTCTCGCATTTCTCGCCGCGATTTGCTTTGCTCGGGATTGGCGCTTTCCACTTCGAGCTTGATTGCGCGCTCCGCCTGGGCGCGTTCGGCTGCGATCTTTTCCCGCGATGGAGCGGCCGGCCCGGATACCGCTCTAGGCAATGCTGCCGCAATGACGCCGCGCGAGCAGTTTCTTTTCGATTTTGCTTGGAAGTTCATGTTCGGGAACGGAGACGACCCTGCGCGCGATCTGGGCTTTGGAAAGAATCTGGAGGACTTTGCCAAGACCGGCGATTTCAAGTTTGCCCAGGTGGGTTACGACGACTCGAAGTGGCGCGCGTTGAACCTGCCGCACGACTGGGCGGTGGAACTTCCGTTCATGTGGGATGATGCGCTGCAGTCCCATGGATACAAGCCGCTGGGGCGGAAATATCCCGAGACGAGCGTGGGCTGGTACCGTAAAGAGTTTGAGATTCCGGCGAGCGACGCGGGAAGGCGTATCAATCTTGAGTTTGACGGCGCGTTTCACGACGTGTTGGTGTTCGTGAATGGCTGCTATCTTGGGCGCAACGAGGCAGGCTACACGCCCTTCCGGTACGACATCACGGATTTTCTTGCAGTGGGCGCGAAGAACTGCGTGGTGGTGCGCGTGGATGCGAGCTACGGCGATGGATGGTTCTACGAGGGCGCGGGGATTTACCGGCATGTGTGGCTGACCAAGACCGATGCGCTGCATTTGGAGCGATGGGAGAGCTATGTGCGCCCAAAAGCTACTGACGGAAAGGCGGTGAACCTGGAACTCGCCGCGGTGGTGATGAACGAGGGCAAGAACTTCGATACAGCTGCTGTGAGCTGGCAGATCCTGGATGCGGCCGGCAAGACGGTGGTCACGGCGAAGGCCTCTGCGCAGACCGTTGACGTGGATGGGCGGGCAAGGTTTGAAGCGTTGGCGCAACTGAGATATCCGGTTCTCTGGTCGGTGGACGAGCCCAATCTTTATTCCGCCATTGTGAGTGTGGAAACCGACGGCAAGATGCGCGATAGGGAGCGGGTGAGCTTTGGTGTGCGGTTCCTTCGTTTCGAGGCAGATCATGGGTTCTTTCTGAACGAGAAGCCGTTGAAGATTCAAGGAACCTGCAACCACCAAGACCATGCCGGCGTGGGCGCGGCGCTGCCGGACCGTCTGCAGTACTTCCGCGTCGGCGTGCTCAAGGAGATGGGCTCGAATGCCATCCGCACCTCGCACAACATGCCCACGCCGGAACTGGTTGCGGCGTGCGACCGCATGGGCATGATGATGATGTGCGAGACGCGGCAGATGAGCTCGAGCCCCGAGGGAATGGCGCAACTCGAGACCATGATCAAGCGCTACCGGAACTCGCCTTCGATCATTCTGTGGTCGATCGGCAATGAGGAGTGGCGGCTGCAGAGCGAGATGGCCGAGGAAGGCGCGAAGATTGCCGGGACGATGGTGCAACGCTGCCACGAACTCGATCCGACGCGCGTGGTTTCTGCCGCTGTGAACGGCGACAACGAGAAGGGCGTTTCAGATGCGCTCGACATCATTGGTTTCAATTACGGCCTGGACCGTCCTGATGGTTTTCACAAGGAACATCCCACGCGGCCGATCTTCGGATCGGAGACGGCGAGTACGATTTCGCAGCGCGGGGTGTACCAGACGGATCCCTTGCGCAATGCACTCAGCGCCTACGACGTGAACCACACGGAATGGAGCGAGCTGGCCGAGGAGTGGTGGACTTTTTACGCGACACGCGAGTGGCTGGCCGGCGGATTTGCGTGGACGGGTTTCGACTATCGCGGCGAGCCTACGCCATACGGATGGCCGTCGATCAACTCGAACTTCGGCATCGTGGATACCTGCGGATTTCCCAAGGATAACTTCTTCTACTACAAGGCATGGTGGACGAAAGAGCCGGTTCTGCACCTTTTCCCGCATTGGACATGGGAGGGACGGGAAGGCGATGAGATTCCGGTGTGGGTGCACTCGAATCTTGACGAAGTGGAATTGCTCGTAAACGGCAAGAGCCTGGGGAAGCAAAAGGTTCCACGGCTGGGGCACGTGGAATGGAAGGTGCAGTACGAGCCGGGCACGATTACAGCGCACGGATGGAAAGATGGAAAGCTGCTGCTGACGGAAGAGCGCACGACGACGGGTCCGGCCGTGGCGCTGAAGATTGCAGCCGATCGAGCGGAGATCGATGCCGATGGCGAGGATGTGGCCATTCTGACCGTGTCTGCTGTGGACAGTGCGGGACGGGCTGTGCCGACGGCCAACATGCTGGTCGATTTCAAAGTGACGGGCGAGGGCGCGCTGATCGGTGTGGGCAACGGCGATCCCAACTGCCCGGAGAGCGACAAGGAACCGCGGCGGTCGCTCTTTAATGGCTTGGCGCAGGTGATTGTGCAAGCGACGAAGACGGCCGGGACGATTGAAGTCGAAGCCGAAGTGAACGTCCGGCACATGCACGTTGCATCGGCAAAGATTGCGATCGCTACGAAGAACGTGCCGCTGCGGCCGGCAGTGTAGAGACAGCGATCAGTGGTCAGTGATCAGTG
>JBAWFY010000094.1:0-1506 GCA_049592335.1 Occallatibacter sp. | reverse complement strand
GTCCCCCTGCGGACGTACAGCGCTCCCACACCTTTGGGACCGTTCAATTTGTGCGCGGAAAGCGCCAGCAGATCCACTCCGAGTTTTTCCACGTCCACGGGAATCTTGCCCACCGACTGTACCGCGTCAGTGTGAAAGTAAATGTCGCGCTCGCGCGCCAGGCGGCCGATTTCCTCCAGTGGCTGAACCGTGCCCAACTCGTTGTTGGCGTGCATCACGCTGATCAGCACGGTCTCCGGCCGCAGCGCGCGCTCGACGTCGGCCGGGTCGACCACTCCGCTGGGGCCGACGCGCACATAAGTCACACCCACGCCGCGTCTTTCCAGCAATTTCGCCGTGGAGAGTACCGCGGGGTGCTCGATCGCCGTCGTCACCACATGCTTCCGTTCGCCGCGCGCCGCCTCCACGATGCCGAGAATCGCCGCGTTGTCTGACTCCGTGCCGCCGCTGGTGAAAACGATCTCACTCGGCCGCGCGCCCAGCAATCGCGCCACTTGCTCGCGGGCTTTCTCGATGCCCGCTTTGGCGCGCTGCCCAAACCAGTGAATTGACGAGGCGTTGCCGTAATCTTCGAGCATATATGGACGCATCGCCTCAAACACTTCCGGCGCGAGCGGCGTGGTGGCGTTATTGTCGAAATAAACCCTCTTCATGTTCCCTTCAAAATAGCAGTGGCCTGCCCTTGTTGCCGCGGCCGCGATTCTATTCAGTTTGCCCCAGAATTGAGCGTAGCTGAGCGTTGGTGAGAAGTCAATTCAGGGTGGCCCGGCGGGGTGCGGGACATGAAAGTCAATGAGCCGTGAGATGACGTTATTTTTCCCATCGAAGGGGTGGACTCGGTATATGATGTCCTGATTCAGGGCTCAAAATTGAAATCCCAACCTAGAAGGAGGGGCATTCTATGTCGGGAAAAGTCGCAGACCTGTTGTGGGAGATGCTCGCGAAAGCGGGCGTCCAACGCTGCTATGGCATTGTTGGTGACGCTCTAAAACCCGTCATCGACGGACTGCGCCGCAACGGGAAGATCGAGCCGAAGAGGACACCCTGACCTAGTTGTCGCATAAAACGATGAACCTAGAAAACAGAGAAGGAGGTCGTCATGAGCAAATCGTCCTTGGGCACAATTGCGAAAGAGTCAGTTGGCTGGTCCATCGGGCTTAGTATCCTGATGCTCCTTGCCGGCGTTCTGGCCATTGTGATTCCAGCGGTCGCTGGAATCGCCGTGGTGGTTGTCGTTGCCTGGCTGCTTACGTTCAGCGGGGTAGCCCATCTAGCATTCGCCTGGCACACGCGAACGGCAGGCGGAATGATCTGGGAGCTTCTGCTGGGCATTCTCTACATTTTGGTTGGCGTCTATACATTGCTTCACCCCGTTGCTGGCTTAGCAGCACTGACGCTTGTACTCGCGATTTACTTATTTGCGGAGGGGGTATTAGAACTCATCTTGTCGTTTCAACGCCGTCAGCTGCCCGGATCGCACTGGCTGCTGTTTGACGGGATCGTCAC
>JBAWFY010000093.1:0-3962 GCA_049592335.1 Occallatibacter sp. | reverse complement strand
GCGCCGCACTGCCCGCTTGCCCCTGCGGCACAGGTGCCGGATTGGTCAATACCTTGGAGGCCTGCGCGCCCAGATGCACGTGACAGGCGACCAGCAGCGTGATACATACTAGAAGACGAGGACGCATCCTGACGTAAGACCGGTGTAAGGCTCAGCATAGCAAAGCCGGCATCGCAAGTCGGACTCACTCCTCGCTGCTCTGGCCACAACACGATCGCGCGCATGCGGGCCTAGCTGCCCGCGAGAGAGTTATTCCTTCGCGCGCGTTTTTCCGCGATCCTCTTTCCTTCACGTTGAGCAACGATTACGCAGTCGCGTTCCGCGGCAGGTTTTTACGCGGCGCCGATGGGCGCATCAGCTGGCGGTGCCGGTGGTTGCTCGAGAAGGGACCTGAGGAGCGTTGAGCACTTTACCGAATTCTGCTGTCTTATTCCCCGACTGGAAACAGGAGATCAACCGGCGCGTGGCTGCGCACAAGACGGCCCGTGGCTCATCGCAGGCCGCGAGCGCCGCATCACTACCGGCGCAGCCGCTTGGCAACCGCGCGGCGAAAGCTGCGGCACGGGTGGCCGCGCGATTTGCCACTGCGCCGAGCTACAGCGAGATGCTGGCGCGCGAGGCGCGCGCCGCCGTAGATGCCGCCAGAGCTGCCGCCAAAGCCGCCGAGGAAGCGCAAGCGGCGTTTCAGTTTGTTCTCGATGGCCTGGAGGTCGCCAGCCCGGCCGCGCCCGATTGGCAACTGGAGCCGCTGCTGGAGAACAACTCTTTGCGCGTGGAAGGTTCCACCGCTGCGGCTCCGGCGCATGCGCCGGAAGAGACGACGACTGCGGCCTTGTGGCAGATCGAAGAAGGCCCCCGGCAGGATGAGTCTGCGGCCCACGATGTTGTTCGGCGCTACGAACTGCCAGGCGTTGCCGATGCCGATGCCGCCGAACCAGAAGAAGCGGTGCAGCCGATCTACGCCAACCTTATCGAGTTTCCTCGTCCCATAATCGCTGCGCGCAGAGCGCGTCCGCGGCGCGCGGAAGGCCCGCTGGCCGCGTCCGATTCTGCGCCGCAACTGAGCATCTTCGAGGTCGATCCTGGAGCGATTTCGACCGCGCCTCCGCCGGCAAGCGAAGACCCGTCGGCGCCGCCCTCGTGGATGCGTACCGAATGGCCGGCCTGGGCCGGAGACGAATGGCAGTCGACACCGGATTCCGACGCGACACCGCTGGCCAGGCATGCCGAACCCGCTGCTTCCGCCGCGGACGTTGAGGTTTCGTTTGCATCGATGGGTACTGTAGCGCAAGCCATTCTCGATGCCCAGACGTGGGAAGAGCTTGCCCCGGATTACTGGCCCGAAGACGAACCCGCGACCCAGTCTGCGTCAGCGCCCGCAATCGAATCGGCGCCGCTCAGTCGCCGCCTGCTTGCTGCTGTGGTCGATGGTGCATTGACTGCAGGGTTGCTCGTCGCGGCGGCCCTCGTGGCCGTGCCTCACGTCAGCCAGCTGCCGGGCGTGCGCGTGATCGCACTGAGCGCTGCGCTGGCCCTACTGGCCGCCGGATTTGCGTACCATGCGTGCTTCTTCACGTTGTTCCGGGCCACGCCGGGGATGAGGTACGCCGGCATCGAGATCGACACACTTTCAGGCAGGGCACCCATGCGCAAGCGCCGCTGGTTGCGCCTGATGGCCATGCTGCTCTCGCTCGCACCGCTCGGCCTGGGATTCGTGTGGGCTCTCTTCGACGACGGCAACCTCGCCTGGCACGACCGGCTGTCAGGCACGTACCTGCGCAGACGATGAGGCAGGTGCGAAGGGAAACATGGGCGCAATTCTTGGGATCGATGCCGCGTGGACTCCCAAGGGTTCGAGTGGTGTTGCGCTGATTCGGAGAACTTCTGCAGGCGGTTGGGAATGCGTGAAGGTCGAGGCAGGTTATGCCGCCTTTCTGCGAGGATCGAATGGGCTTTCTTCCGACGATCAATGTGGCCTGATCCCCGCCAAACGGTTGATCGAGTATGCCCAACAAATAGCGAAGACTCCAATCGCGTTAGTTGTGGCGGATATACCACTCTCGCGAAATTCCATTACGGGACTGCGATTCGCCGACCTCGAAGTTGGCAGGAGATTTGGCGCTTATGGCTGCGCCGCGCACTCGCCAAGTCCAACTCGTCCCGGGCCCGTTAGCGAATACTTTCGAGACGGTTTTGGGGAATGTGGGTTTTCGTTAACAACCTGCACGGATCAGCTTCCAAGTCGCGCGTTGATCGAAACCTATCCCCATCCCGCGTTACTCTCGCTTCTCAATGCGAATTATCGCGTGCGTTACAAAGTACACAACACAAAGAGATACTGGCCCGATGCGGACAAGCCGATGAGGGTGAACAACCTTCTCCGGGTTCTTCAAGAGATCCGGGTTAAACTGGCCGGATCGATCGACGACATCAGCTTCGAAGTTCCAGAATTCTCAAAGAGCTTTTCGGACTTGAAGCAGATTGAAGATAAAATTGACGCATTGGTTTGCGCGTGGGTAGGGATTCAGGTTCTGGATGGAAAAGCTGAAGCAATCGGTGATGAATCAGCGGCGATCTGGCTCCCTCGCCAGTGAGCATGCTCCTTCGCGCCCGAAGGACTGGTCGGCACTTCTTGCTCCGGACGCTCCCGTTGCCTCAGAGGATTTCATGGAGGCCGTTGAGGATCTGCCCCTTCAGGAACGCGCGTTTCTTGCTGTTTCGCAAGAACGATCAATCAGTGGTGAGGCACGGCGTCGCCGTCGTAAAAGCGAGTGATTGTGTGAGTGACCTCGTACGCTGCGGGGCTGGAGACAAGCTCAACTACTCACTACTTCGGGCAACGGCCCTAAGCGCGCTTACTCCCGCGCCGATGAGCGCGGTTTCGTCGTCGGGCGTGAGGACTTCGAGCGAGAAGCTTTGCAGTGGAGTCATGCGCACCATAGTTTCCAGGTGGCTGCGCAGCAAGGGCAGCTCGAGAAAGCCCACGTTCTTGCCCGTGAAGTAGAAACGTCCCGGCCCGGCAAGGTGGATAAACGAGGCCGTGGCTGCGGCCAGAGCGCAATGCCACAGGTCCACAAACTTGCGGCAACGCTCGTCGCCATGTTTAGCGTTAGCGAAGATATCCTCGGGTTCGAGATCGAGAAAGCGCATACGCATGGCGCGATAGCCCACGATGCCCTCAAGATGCCCGATACCGCCGCATCCGCAGTAGCGCTCTTTGGGATCGAGCGTGACCGTGATGTGCCCGCCCTCCCACACGCCTTCCACATAGGGCCAGCGCCCGTAGCCGATGCCGTTGCCGATCGTCCACACACGCGTGAGCTTGTCCAGGCGGCCGCGCGTGGCGGCCACGCCGGCGGCAACGCAATCCGCATCGTTGGCGATGTGCACCGGCGCAGCAATGCCGCGCTCTTTGAGTGCGGAGCCGAGATGCTCGGCTAGCCGCACGCCTTTCATCTGGGGCAGATTGGGCGACTCCTCCACCACGCCGTGGCGCACGATTCCGGGAACCGCGACGCCGATGGCATCAACAGGCACGGGATTGGCCTTGGCCACGGTCTGAATCTGTGCGGCGAGGAGGTCGACCAGCCCGCTGTCGGGGATCGCCTCGAGCGGCTCCACGGCCTCAGGATCTTCGGGATAGCGCAGTACGCTTCCCGCGATCCGCTGCTCTTCGAGCCGCGCCGCTGCAATGTGATCGGTAAGTACGACGCCGATTGCCGTGGTCATGAGAACCTCCTCGGCGAAACAAGTGATGAGTGAGTAGTGGTTAGCGATTAGGGCCGAATTACCTGCGAACCATGGACGCATCGGCCAATACTTCTTAGCGGCTATCGACGCGCTGATGCCGATCGACTAACCACTAACCACTAACCACTGATCACTGATTACTAACCACTGGAATCACTCCGTCTGGTACCGGTGCAATCGTCCCAGGCCGTTGAACGCGGCCACCTTGTAGC
>JBAWFY010000092.1:0-2706 GCA_049592335.1 Occallatibacter sp. | reverse complement strand
GAATTCCCGGCCGACTGTCGGTTCAAAGCTGTTGCTCAACAGCCACTCGGCGAGCAGTCGTCTCTCGGTGAGCGCGCGCCACAGTCTCTCCGGCGGATGGGGAAAGACTCGCTCGATCACAAGGGTTGCCGACGTCTGTGCCGGGCTGTTCATGGTTCCATCCTTTGCAAAAGAGAGTCGAGGCGGTCGAAGCGTTCGCGCCAGAAAGCGCCGTACTCGTCGAGCCATTTGACCATTGGCCCCAGGGCATCGGGCTCGGCTCGATAGTGAGTTTCGCGACCTTCGCGGCGATGCCTCACCAGATGGGCGCGCTTGAGCACAGTCAGGTGCTTGGAGACCGCAGGCTGGGAGACGCCCGCATATTCGGTCAACGCATGGACCGTTCGTTCGCCGCGCCGCGTCAGCTCCTCGAAGATCGCCCTTCGAGTGGGATCAGCGAGAGCGCGGAAGACGTGATTGGCGATTGCCTGCATCACGAGAAAACAATAACCAGATGGCTATGGATTGTCAAGGAGAAAACTCTCCAACCCAGAGTTTCACTAGTTGACGCGCGTCTCATCATTTGAGAAGCTGGAAATGGACTCAAAAGACGGAACAAGGGATCAATATGCGAGACGGAATTCCTCAAGGCACTTACAAAGTCCAAGCGCTCGACCGGGCCTTTGCCGTGCTTGATTTGCTTGGTGAGAGCGAAACGCCCTTGGGATTGGCGCAGGTGGCGGCTTCGCTGCAGTTGCACAAGAGCACGGCGCACCGCTTCCTGATGGTTCTGGAGCGGCACCGCATGGTGGAGCGAACCGCAAACGGGAAGTTCCGTCTGGGCCTGCGCCTGTTCGACTTCGGCAACCGGGCGATTGAACAATACGATTTGCGCGACCGCGCGCAGCCGCACCTGCGGCGTTTGGTGGCCGAGACCGAGGAGACCGCGCACCTGGCACTGCTGGAAGCGACGCGCGTGATTTATATCGACAAAATCGAGCCGACGCGCTCGGTGCGCATGATTACGCGGATTGGCGCAAGCAACCCGGTGCACTGCACTTCGGTGGGCAAGGCGATCCTGGCATTTCTGCCGCCCGAGCGCTCGGCCGAGATTATTAAACGCATCCGTTTTGAGCGCATGACGACGCGCACCATTGCTAATGCCGAGGCCCTGCGCGCTGAGCTTGAAAAGACGCGACGCCGCGGCTACGCGGTGGACGATGAGGAGCTCGAAGAGGGCCTGCGCTGCATTGCCGTTCCGGTCCTCGACGCGCAACGACTGCCCGTAGCGGCGGTCAGCGTTTCCGGGCCGTCGTTCCGCGTAACCGCGCAAAAACTGCCCGCCATTGCGAACCAGTTGTTGCAGTGCGTGCGCGGAATTTCCATGGATATGGGATACGTGCCAAGCGGCCGCGGCGCGCGCGCAGCAGTACCGGCGTAAGCAGCGCGGGTCGCGGCGTGGATGCGCGGGCTCGATGCGGACTGCGCGGCACGCAGGATGGACCCTACCCTTCCGTTGCGCTCCATCGCCGGCCGCGATCGCGATTCGTAAGGCTGCGCCAGGCGAGCCGGCGCCATCCAAATCCACATTTATTTCTGATACACCCAAAAAGTTGCCGCGGCGCGAAAGCGCTTCATCTGCGGCCCTCCAGTTTCTCTGGGGACGTAGTTCAGTTTGGTTAGAGCGCTGCCCTCGCAACAATTCCCTTCTTTTCCCGGACATACAAAACATGCTGTCCATTTGACCGAGATAGCGCCTCAGGTTATGTATGCCAAGTCTCGCTGGAAGACTTGGAACCATGGCCAGAGCGAAGCAACACGCGGACCGCGTCAACATCATCAAGAGGATCAAACTGGCCTCCAAGTGGCCGTTCGCACCCGTGGTGGAACACAACGAACGGATCGTTCGCGATCATGTCTGGGTCGCAGGCAGGGACGAACACCATCCCGAGGGTCGCTATTACCTTGAGTGGTAAGAAGCGGGAAAACGTCGGCGTAAGCCGGTACCCAAGTTTGAGAATCTGTTGCAGGCTACTCGCGCGAAATCCATCCAACTTAATGCTCTCAAGGCCGGCCTGCTGCCTCCTGAGGATGTTCCCTTTGTAGATGAGCCAGCACGTCTCACCATGAATGCAGCCATCGACGACTACCTCGAATACATCCGCAGGCGCCGCAGCTTGAGAACCTGCAGAACCTACCGGCCCACCTTTGAATATCCTGTTCAGGAATTCGAACACCAAGACATACGTGGATGAGGTGAGCGGATAGAAATTGAACACCAGGATTGCAAGCGTCATGAAGAACAGTACGCGCAACGTCTCGGCAATGCGGTAAATCGCGTAGCTGTTCATCCGCTGGAAAATTCGGCGGCTCTCCTTGATTGCATCGATGATCACCGACAGGCCCGACGTGAGCAACACGATCGATGCGGCAGCCCGTGCGGCGTCCGTGGCGCCAGAGACGGCGATTCCACAATCGGCCTTCTTGAGCGCGGGAGCGTCGTTGACACCATCGCCGGTCATGCCTACGATGTGGCCGCGCCGTTGAAGAATATCGACGATGTGGTACTTGTGCTCGGGAAATACCTGCGCGAATCCGTCGGCCTTCTCGATGGCTTCTTCAGTTTGGCTTCCGTGCGTTTATGCACGGGATCGAAGGGCTGAAAGTGAAGTACCTGAAAGCTCTTCAGCTCCTTGTCGTCCTTCACTCCGCCGATCACTGCAAGGT
>JBAWFY010000091.1:0-6270 GCA_049592335.1 Occallatibacter sp. | reverse complement strand
GATTGTCGATCGGCAGCGTCAGCGGCCGCACCATCCATGCCGATGGAACCGTCATTCCTTTAAACGTGAAGCCGGAAGAACTCACACTGGAGAAGACCGGAAAGTCGCGCATCGAGCAGAAGGTTTTTACGCTGCCAAGCGTCGAGGTCGGCAGCGTACTCGAATACACGTTCCAACTGCGCGATAGTCTCCAGTTCTACTGGCATTCAACCCCGGAATGGGAGGTGCAGAAGCGCTACCCCGTCCGCAAAGCCCATTTTCTGTTCACTCCCTCCGATCTGTTCAATCTGGTATGGTGGCCGAAACTGCCGCAGGGCGCGAGCGTCAAGACCGATGCCGCCGGCCGTTACTACCTGGACTTGACTGACATTCCGGCCGTTCCCGACGAGCAGTGGATGCCGCCTGTCGAAAGCCTGCTCTACAGGGTGTGGTTCTATTACCGGCGCCCCTCCGATCCCCTCGATGTGGACGACTACTGGAAATCGGAGGCCAAGCTCTGGTCGAAGGACATCGACCACTTCGCCGAGCCCACGAAGACGATCCGCGACGCGGTTGCGGGGCTGGTCGCGCCCTCCGACAGCGAGCTGGTGAAAGCGCAGAAGCTCTATGCCGCCGTACAGGCTCTCGATAATACGGACTACTCCCGGCAGAAGACCGAGTCGGAGCGGCGGGAGCTGAAGCTGAAACAGGAAACTCGCGCTGAGGATGTGTGGACGCAGAAGAGCGGCGACCGCAATGAGATCGCGCGGCTCTACCTGGCGATGCTGCGGGCGGCGGGATTGACAGCCTACGCGATGCAGGTGGTGAACCGTGACCGGGGCACATTCGACCCCAGCTACATGACAACCCAGCAACTCGACGACGATGTCGTGATCCTGAACACGGGCGGCAAAGAGACCGTTCTCGATCCCGGGGAAAAAATGTGTCCCTTCGGGACCGTAAGCTGGAGGCACTCCGGCGCCGAGGGCCTGCGGCAGAGCGCGGATGGGCCGGGCCGGGCCGAGAGCCCAGCACAAGTCTTCGGATTGAATGCGATCAAGCGTAGCGGCGAGCTCACTGTGGATGCTGCGGGATCCGTCAGTGGAACGCTTCAGATCATGATGACCGGCCAGGATGCTCTTCTCTGGCGGCAACGGGCGATCGAAGCCGATGTGCCGGAGCTGAAGAGACGATTCGATCGCGAGGAACTCGAGAAAATCGTACCTGAAGGCGTCGAGGCTCATGTCGATCACTTTCTGGGATTGGATGAGCCCGACAGGGTCCTCATGGCGGTGGTCCAGGTGAAGGGAACCTTGGGCACGGCAACTACCAAGCGCCTCATCCTGCCCGGCTTCTTCTTCGAAACCCGCGGCGGCGAGCCGTTTGTGAGCGAGGAAAAACGTCTGGAGCCGGTGGACCTCGAGTTCGCCCACCAGGTTACGGACCAGGTGACCTACGACTTGCCCGCAGGAGCGAGCGTGGAAGGTGCGCCGCCGGATGCGAAGGTTTCCTGGGAGGGGCACGCGGTCTACATCGTCAAGACCAAGCCGGCGCCGGGGCAGATTACCGTAGCGCGCGTCCTGGCCGATGCCTTCACGATCGCCAAGCCAGAGGAGTATCAGGACCTGCGCGGTTTCTATCAGAAGGTGGCGGCTGCGGATCAGGGACAACTTGTGCTGACGGTTTCGGCGGCGGCGAAGGGCAACTGACAGACGGCGTTCTCCCGCGCATGCCAAAGCTGTTCACCTGTTTCCTGCGATTGACTCGATTGCGATGGGAACGCTCCGCGTAGGCGTACTTGCGCTAAAATGGTCGCACTTTCATATTGAGGCTCCCACGCCGATGCGAAATCCCTATCTTCTTTGTTGCGCAGCCTTGTTTGCCACGTTCCTGCCCGCAGTTCCCGCGCGCGCTCAGTTTCAGCCGCCGACTCCCGAGGAATTGCAGATGATGTCGGACCCGAAGGCTCCGGGGGCCGATGCCGTGTACCTCTATCTTGAGGAGCTGGACAACGACACTCTGCATTATGAGAGCCATTACGCGCGGATCAAGGTGCTGACGGAGAAGGGCAAGGAAATGGCAACGGTCGAGCTGCCTTATCTGCAGAGTTACTGGAAGGTCACCGACATTAAGGGCCGCACTATTCACCCGGATGGAACCATCGTGCCTCTCGCCGGAAAACCGGACGACCTGCTCAGCGAGAAGGTCGGCGATGAGCAGATCAAGAGGAAAGTATTCACGCTGCCGAGCGTGGACGTGGGCAGCATCCTCGAGTACCGGTACACCATCAGCTACGGCGACAACTGCGACCAGTTGGACGGAACATGCTTCTTCGTGCCGCCGAACTGGCCGATTCAGCAGCCGCATTTTATACACAAGGCGCACTTCGTGTTTACGCCGATTCCGACACTTTCGCCGAGTGGCGCTTCCGCCTCCTTTACTTTCATGGGTTTTTTGGCCGATAGACACGGACGGGTGGCAACCGGCATCGCCTACGCACAGCATTTGCCGCAAGGTGAAGCAGTGAAGAGAGGCATGACCGCCTACACGGTAGACCTTACGGATGTTCCGCCCATCCCAGACGAGGAGTGGATGCCACCCATTTCGAGCGTCCTTTTCCATGTGAACTTTTACTACACATATGTCCATGACCTCAAGCAATTCTGGATCGATGACGGCAACCTCTGGTCGACGGACGTAGATAAGTTTGCGGAACCGTCGAAGGCGATCCAAAACGCGGTGAACGGCCTCGTCGCTCCCGGCGACAGCGATGTGGACAAGGCAAAGAAGCTGTATGCAGCGGTTCAGGCGCTCGACAACACCGACTACTCGCGGCAAAAGACACACTCGGAGATGAGGGCACTTGGCATCAAAGAGGCCAAGCACGCCGAAGACACCTGGGCGCAGAAGAGCGGTTCGAGCGAAGACATTGCCATGCTTTACCTGGCCATGCTGCGCGCCGCCGGACTCAACGCTGTTGCGGTCAAGGTGGTCGATCGCGATCGCGCAATCTTCGACCCGACGTTTCTGAACCTGGAGCAGTTGGATACGACGCTGGTGGCGTTCACGACGGGCGGCAAGCAGATGGTTCTCGATCCCGGCGAAAAGATGTGTCCGTTCGGGACAGTGAACTGGCGTCACTCGGGCGTCGAAGGGCTCAGCCAGGGCGACAAGGCAATCATGCTCTCGACCACGCCGGAGCTGGCCTACAATGACAACATCGTAAGCCGCACGGCCGACCTGACGCTCGATGCGCACGGCAGCGTGACGGGATCCATACAGATCATCATGACCGGCCAGAAGTCACTGGAGTGGCGGCAGGCGGCGCTGAGAAACGACGAGAGCGAAGTGAAGAAGCAGTTCGACCGCGAACTGGAGGCCATTGTTCCGGAAGGCGTCGAGGCCCACATCGATCATTTCCTCGGGCTCGACCAACCCGGCCAGAATCTGATGGCAATGGTGAATGTGAACGGAACTATGGGCACGGCAACGGCGAAACGCCTTCTGCTGCCGGGCCTCTTCTTTGAAACGCGCACGGGAGCGCCGTTCGCCAAGGAAGACACGCGGCTGGAGCCTGTGGATATGCGCTACGCCGAACGCGTCAATGACGATGTGATCTATCACTTCCCTGCCGGAATGACCGTGGAAGGCGCGCCGCAGGATGCATCCGTGCCGTGGCAGGGCCATGCCGTGTTCATCCTGAAGAGCAAGCCCGGTTCCGATCAAATTGAGATCCAGAGCACACTGGCGAGGGCGTTCTCCCAGGCCAAGCCGGAGGAGTATCAGGATCTGCGCGGCTTCTACCAGAAGGTGGCCGCGGCCGAACAGGCGCAACTGGTGCTCAAGATCGCTCCAGAGACGTCGGCTACGCCGGCTACATCCACATCTACCGTGCCATCGGGAAAAGGAAATTGAGCCGCTTGCACCACCGCGAGATGGCAACGGAACGGTTTAAAAACCCGATTCCGGGATAAAATGATCGCACCCGGGAAACTGGACCAACACTCATGCGGAAATCATTCTTTCTGCGCAGTACAGTTCTCTTGCTCGCCGCGATTGCGCCGGCGGCGGCTCGTGCCCAGTTTCAGCAACCCAGCGATGAGGAATTAAAGATGACCTCGGACCCGAAGGCTTCGGGGGCCGATGCCGTGTATCTCGATATCGAGGAGATCGCCAACGATCCCCTGCATTACCAAAGCCATTACGCCCGGATCAAAGTGCTCACCGAGAAAGGCAAGGAACTGGCCACGGTCGCACTTCCCTACCTGAAAGGATCCTGGAAGATCGACGATATCAAAGGCCGGACCATCCATCCGGATGGCACAATCGTCCCGCTCACAGGAAAGCCGGAAGACCTGCTCAGCGAGAAGAGCGGCGATAAGCAGTTCGGGCGCAAGGTTTTCACGCTGCCCAGCGTGGAAGTGGGCAGCATTCTGGAGTATCGCTACGATATTCGCTACGACGATAACGAGTTCACTACGCCGCAATGGGAGATTCAGCGCCCGTATTTTGTGCACAAGGCACACTACCAGTTCACGCCATTCAAGGCCTTCATGCCCGAAGGCACGCCTGGGACCGCGACAAGCAATGAGCTGGTCGATGAGCGCGGGCGCGTAGCAAACAGCCTTATCTGGTGGCCTCGTCTGCCCCCCGGCGTCGCTGTCCAGAAAGGCCTAGGTGGTTATAGCGTCGACGTGACAGACGTTCCGCCCAGTCCGGACGAAGAATGGATGCCTCCGATCGAGAGCCTGCTTTACAGGGTGAACTTTTACTACAGCTTCGCCTATGACGCAGCCGACTTCTGGGTAAGCGAGGGCAAGCTGTGGTCGAAGGACGTGGATAAATTCGCCGAGCCGTCAAAGACGATTCGGGACGCGGTGAACGGCCTCATCGCTCCCGGAGATAGCGATCTCGACAAAGCGAAAAAACTCTACGCGGCAGTGGAGGCTCTCGATAACACCGATTACTCGCGGCAAAAGACACAGTCGGAGATGAAGGCGCTCAAGATCAAGGCCGCCAAGCACGCCCAGGACACATGGGCGCAGAAAAGCGGATCGAGCGAAGACATTGCCATGCTCTACCTGGCCATGCTGCGCGCCGCAGGTCTCACCGCGTACGCGCTCAAAGTCGTCGATCGCGATCAGGGTGCCTTCGATGCCGCCTATCAGAATCTTGATCAGTTGGATACCACCCTCGTGGCGTTGAGCATCGGCGGCCAGGAAACGGTTCTCGACCCCGGTGAGAAGATGTGTCCTTTCGGAACGCTGAATTGGCGTCACGCAGGGGCGAGGGGCCTTGGCCAGAGCAGCCAGGGAATCAGCATTTCGACCACGGGGGAGCAGGCTTACAACCTGAACACCGTGAACCGCGTGGCGAACCTGAAGCTCGACGAGCATGGAGGGGTGACGGGGTACGTTCAGATCATCATGGCCGGCCAGGAGGCGTTGCGCTGGCGCCAGGAGGCATTGAGGAATGACGATAGCGAACTGAAAAAGCAATTCGACCGTTATCTGGAGGACCTTGTACCCGAAGGCATCGAGGCTCATGTCGATCACTTCCTGGCGCTCGACCAGCCGGACCAGGACCTGATGGCGATTGCGAAAGTGAATGGGACGCTGGGCAGCACCACGGCCAAACGCATCCTGCTCCCGGGGCTCTTCTTTGAGACGCGCTCGAAAACTCCTTTCGTAAGTGAAGAAAAACGGCAGACGCCGGTGGATATGCACTATGCCAACCGCGTCGTCGACGATGTGACCTATCATCTGCCCGCCGGGTTGACCGTGGAAGGCGCTCCGCCGGATGCCTCAATCTCCTGGAAAGGTCATGCGAACTTCGTTCTCAAGTCCACGACCGACCCCAGCCAGATTGAAATCGCCAATGTCCTGGCGCGTGGATTCACCAGCGTGAAACCTGTGGAGTACGAGGACCTGCGCGGCTTTTACCAGAAGGTGGCTGCGGCCGAGCAGGCGCAACTGGTGCTCAAGATCACTCCCGAGACGTCGACAGCGCCAGGCACGCCAGCAGCTCCAACCACGGCCGGAAAGGGCAATTGATTCGCACCATCCTTTCGCTCGATCAAAGAGAGATTTGCGAAAGCGCGATTCATGACCCGATTCCGGGATAAAATGGTCGCACCCAGGAATCTGGACCAATGCTCATGCGGAAATCATTCTTTCTGCGCAGTGCAGTTCTTTTGCTCGCCGCGATTGCGCCGGCGGCGGCTCGCGCGCAGTTCCAGGACCCCACGCCCGAAGAACTCAAGATGACCTCGGACCCGAAAGCTCCGGGTGC
>JBAWFY010000090.1:0-4233 GCA_049592335.1 Occallatibacter sp. | reverse complement strand
CGGTTGTCGTGCGGGTCTTCCGGCCCGCACCGAGCCCTGGATGTGGCCTCACGAACTGTCTCGTGAAAGGGCGCGACTTAACAACTGCAGAAAAATATGTCGCGCGCAAGAAGTGAAAGGGCACGACTTCAGTCGTGCCGCAACGCATGCAAAAAATGTAAAAGGGCTTTAGCCCCTGCGGGAAGTCTTCATGGCTACCGAAAGATTATTTAAGAGAAACCATCGACGGACTTGTATGCGAATACGCGCCTGGCGGCACATCGCCGAGTGACACACCCGGTCCTTCCCACATCACGCGCGGCGCTCCCTCACTCGCCGTGTTCAGCGCCTCCACATGAATTGTGTGCAATCCCGCGCGCAGGCCGATTGCGCCTCGATCATAGCGCAGCGCGTTGCCCGGCGAACCGCAAACCTGCGCGAAGGGCGCTCCGGTGCGGGCCACTTCCACACCGTCAATCATGAGCCGCGCGCCATCGCGGTCGATGAGATGAAAGGTGTAGCCGCCGTCGGTGGGAATCTGAATGAAGCCATCCCACACCGTAGCGTAGCTCGTCAACGCTTGCGCATCAGCGCCGAGACTCGGCGATTCGCCCGTGAGCACCGGCAGCAGCGCGGAAAAATCAGGCATGGCATTCCATACGCCGGAATAGATCTTCCATCCCAGGCCCGGCGTCGTCGGCCCCGGAGCTTTCACAGCGTCGTGCCAATGCGAGACAGCAACCACTCCCTGCGCGGCCCAATCCTGATGGCCGGCATCGTCCGTGACGTGCAGCAGCACGCGAAACCGGCCCGCGCCGTTTTTGGGGTCTAGCTCGGTTCCAAGCGCATCGGGAAAACGATGGCGCACGCGGCGGCCGTGAGCCTCACTGCCATCGCCGAAGAGCCACGCATAGTGCGCGCCGCGAACAGTCTTCGCCGTCAGCGTGACCGTCTGCCCCGGCGCAAAGACAGATGGGTCGACGCGAAACTCAGCCGCAAGAGCGGGCGCGGGCGCGAAGTGCGGCTCATCGGCCCCGCCGGAAATTACAAGCGGCATCTGCGCGTCGGTCGTTACTCGAGTCTGCCCGTAGCGCACGTTGTCAAAGGTCACGTCCTGCACGCTGCCCGTAATCGTGGACTCAGCAAGCGGCGGCTGATCCAGCGCCCAGATATTGCGGAACACGAATCCATGCAGCGCAGGCTGCTCCTGCTCCATCTGCACCAGCGAGTACCAGTTGTCGAGGAATAGATTCTCGAAGGTGATGTTGGAGTGCTCGCCTTTGGCCCCATTCGCGCCCCACAAGCCGAGCAGGCCAAAAGTTTGCCCGCAGGCGCCAATACCCGCGTGGAGAATGTCGGAGTTGCGCAACGTGAAGTGGCTCGAATTGAATGTCTTCCGCGGCCACGCAATGCGCACCGCATTCGAGATGCTCGTCGACAGCTCGCTGTTCTCGACCACAATGTTGTTCACATCGGAGCCTGGACGCAGCATGTCGGCATCGCCGTAGCCATCCCAGTTGCCTTCCATCGCCAGGTCATCGTCCGACGCGCGCAGAAACGCATCGTTCACCACGGTGTCGCCGCCGCCCAGCCAGTCCATACCATCCTGATTGGCGTTCGGAGGATTGCCGCCGATGACGCGCAGATCGTCGTAGCGGAAACCGGTGGAGTCCTTCATCTGGATCGACCAGGTGCGCGAGCGGACGATGCAGGTGAGGCCGTCGACCTCCACGTTGTGAGCCTGGTAAGCCTCGATGCAATGCCAATCGGGCTTCTGCATCCATCCCTGATCGTCTTCGAGCGCCTGCGTGCCCTCGTACACGATGGTTCCGCGGCCGAGCACCTTTACGTTTTCCACCTGCCAAAGATTCAAGCTGCCGAAGACGAAGGCGCCCTGCGCGAGGTAGATCGTGTCGCCGCTCTTTGGATTCAGGCTTTCGCGATGCACACCCGCCGGAACGATCGTGACATTCGCCCCGGTCGGCGCGGGTACAGTCGGCGTGCCGGCAAAGACGAACAACATGCGCGCCTGATTCAGGAAATCACCGGGACGCGAGATGGAAAGCTTGACGGAACCGGGAAGCCGAAAGCGAATGGTCTGCGGCTCTCCCTGCGGGTGCGTGGCGCGCAGGCCCAGCCGCCATGGCTCGATATCGACGCCCGCATCCCAGAAATGCGGATCGGCCGCAGTGATCGTGATCTCGGCTTGGCCCGTCGTGTCAAAGCTAACGAACTCGTAGTTCGACGCGGCATGAGCCACATCAACTCGCTGGTTATCGACCGTGACCGCGAAGAAGCCCGAACGCATTTCCGGCGGGACCGGCGCGGCCCGGACTGCTGCGGTCTCGGTGGCATCGCCGTCCTGCGCGGCCATGCGGCCGGCGCTGACAGCGACGAAAAGCAGAAAAAGTAACGTGCGGCAACCCGGCAAGTGGCGCATTCCTCAAAGATGACTGCAAAACAGACTAAAACATCTCGCCTTCAGTCGTGCCGCAATCCGCCGTCCCTCAAATGTTTCCTTTCTTAAAAAAATCCGAACTTTGGGTCCAGCAATGCGGATGCAGTCGCACTGATATTGCGGTCTGCCGTATATAATTCGGGGCGCAAAGTTAATCGGGTTCCGGCACAGGAGGCTTTCTATGGCACGAATGCGTTTTTGGGCGAGATTTTTCCCATCCCTGGCCCTGTTTGTTGCGCTGGGCGTTCTTTTCCTGGGGCAAGACGGTGCACTCGCTCAGGAGCCGCATGTCGTCATCAGCGGCGCGACGAGGATTTTTGTTGCCCAAGAGGAACCCGGCCCCGTCGAGCGCGCTGCCAAAGACTTCGAGAGCGATTTTGCCAAGGTATTCGGCCGCGCACCCAAGATCGTGGACGACCTTGGGGACAAGGGGCCGACGACAATTCTGATTGCGCAGAACGATCACGTACCCGCCCGCACAGGATGCACAGAGGCGACAGGCTCTGAGGCCTTCGCATTTTCTGTTGTCAAGTTGGGAGACTCGGCAGCGGCTCCGACTCTCATCTGTCTGGTCGGCGCGGATATGCGCGGCACCATCTACGCCATCTACGAATTCTCGCAGAAAGTGCTGGGCGTGGACCCGATGGTTCTTTGGACCGACAAGCAACCGGCTAGGCACGCATCGATCACCCTGCCCACGGACTTCGAGCAGGCATATCCCAGCCCAATTTTTAAGTACCGCGGGTTTTTCATCAACGACGAAGACCTGCTGACCGGATGGGTGACTCCGCAAAAAGGCGAGCAGACCGGGATTGCGCTCTCCACGTGGGACATGGTTTTCGAGACCATCCTACGCCTCAAAGGAAATATGATTGTGCCCGGCACCTGGATCTTCCCCGACGACGCGCAGGTGCATGCGGCCGCGGAGCGCGGGTTGGTGATCAACCAGCATCATGCCACTCCGCTGGGTGTGAATGCGGCGCGCTGGCCCAAGGACGTCCCGTACAACTACTCTACGCATCCTGAGATTCTGCGTCGCGCGTGGACCAACGCCGTGAACGCTTACAAACCCGGCGACGAGATTCTGTGGACCGTGGGGCTGCGCGGGCTGTCGGACCAACCCTACGATGCCCTCGATCCCAGCGTGCACAACAACGATCCGCTCCTCGGCAAACGGATCAGCGACGCCATCGCCGATCAGGTCAAGATTGTGCGCGCGAAGTATCCGAACGCGCAGTTCATCTCCAATTTGTGGATGGAAGGCGACCGGCTGATGCGGGAGGGCTACCTGAAAATTCCGCCGGAGGTCTCGCTGGTGTGGGCCGACACCGGCTATGGCGACATGCAGGACGGCGGCAAGGTAGCGGCCGGCCAGGGCATGTACTTTCACATTGCCATGCTGAACGGCCGGGCAAATCAGCTTTCGGAGATGGTTTCGGTCAAGGTCATTCAGTCGGAGATCGGCCGTTTCATCAACGCTGGCGCGACCTCGTACTTTCTCGTAAACACGAGCGACATCCGGCCGGTTGCGATGACCGCGCGCGCGGTGATGGAGATGGCGTATGGTGGCGTGCCGGAGACAACCGGCGAGGCACAACTCCCCGACGGCGTCGAGGCGGACGCTGCGTACTACCGCAAGTGGGCGACCGAAGAGTTCGGCGCGAAATCATCCGATGCTCTGACAAAAATCTATCGCGAATACTTTGCCGCGCCCTCGCTGCGCGCGCCGTTCGGCCCGCCGCAACTGACTTCGGCCGGCATCGCTCCGCCGCCTCCGCCGAAGTACAGCAACGTTC
>JBAWFY010000089.1:0-15754 GCA_049592335.1 Occallatibacter sp. | reverse complement strand
GCTCAATAGAAATGGAGTCATGCCGAAGTTAAACAGGCGGAGATAGAGGTAGGCTGCAGTTCCACATAATGTGAGGAAGAGCCACAAACGATGGTGCTGCGAGCTTGAATGGCGTTCCAGGGAATTCTTCGGGAGCCGGACGCATTGCACGGGCGGATCTGCTTTCAGAACCTTCGAGATGAATGTCGTGCGGGACATGCGCACCGTTCTCGAGCCCCTTGGAGATGCATCCGAGTTGCACGGCTATGGCGCCGCCGATCGGCACCTTGCTTAATTGAACCGCAGCTATCTTTTTGGGGTCTTCGGGGGCCGATGTGGGTTGTCGGCGAAGCGCCTGCTCGAGATTGTATCCGATAGAACCAGTCTTCAGAATCTGCGCCAGATGGGGGTAGTGTCCTAATTTGATATCCACAGGCTTATGGTCTTTCGATTGCCGTCAACGAGCAACCAGTATTTGAGGTGGCATTTCTGGCACTCGGCAAGATGTGATGAGTCAGACCCCCTCTGGTTTTTTCGCATGATCCCCAGCACCGGGTGAGAGCATTTCTGGCACGCAAATGCGATGTTATTCCCAAATGCATCGCACGGGATGTCTGTTCCACTGCGGGTAACGCACCGAAACCCGGTGATCTTCATTGGCTTATCCTCCGATCATGGCAAGCAGGGTGCTACATTTATATCAATAAAAGGTTGGCTCCATGCCAAATAAGCCAAATTCCGAGCACTCCGAAGATTATTACGACGCAGATGACCCCCCGCTTGGGGTAACTGGGAGTGAGGTCGATTCGAGCGAAGAAAATGGCGAGCATCCCAATAAGGCTATAGGTTACGCAAGCAGCGCCGCCAAGTATGTAGGCAAGACCCTTTCCTTCCCTTTTCGTTGGCTTTTCCGGCAGACATCTGAGCGTCTCACCGCTGTGGCGACTATTGTGATCGCATTTTTCACAATAGCTCTGTCTATAACCAGCATATTGCAGTGGAGGGTGATGAAAGAGCAATTGGGAGAAATGCACGCCAGTGGGACGGACACCCATAACCTGGCAGTTGCTGCCGGAAATCAAGCAATTTGGACCCAACGACTTTCTGACAACATGAAGACCCAAGCTGACCGAACTGGAGAATTGGCTGGTGCAACTAAACAGATGGCTAGCGATAATGGGGATTTGTTGCGAGACACCCAGGGCGTAAAAATGGATTTTCAGCTTAGGATAAATCCTCTTGACCCGACAATTGACGTTAGCGGGGAGAATCATTCCGAGATTACTTCGAAATGGGTTAATGATGATCTGTTGATTACCGTAAGGGATTGGAAAAGTAAAAAAGCCATTATGAATCATCCCATCCTGCGCAATAAGGGATACGGACCCATTAAGCCCACTGTTGGTAATCTCAATCCTATCTTTAGCGACCACTTCCCTATCCGCTATCTCCTCAATAAGCAGATCATCGAAGACTTGAATAGCGGAAAGGACTACCTGACTGTCGAATGGCGTGCCAGTTACGATGACGGATTTCGAGGTATCGACCACTTTCCGAGCAAATCCCGAAGATTGTGCGTAGCCGCTATTGCTATCGAAAGCGAACGCTGTGCGCAAGAAACAAACACCCCGCCCATTGTCCAATTTCCCTGCGACGACATAGAGGCTTCTGTAAAAGAGCGGCAATTGCGGATGAACGAATCCCAAAAGAAATGCAACGATCCAAATTAGGACACTACCCAGATGAGAGCGCCGAATGCTTTACACAAGCAGAGCGACTTCGCGATTTGCCGATTTGTTCAATTTCTTTGTTTTGCGCGGACGCAAGCAGGGAACTCCGATGCGCTATGGAACAATCTGCCTGACACCGCAACCAAGCGGTTCTACGCGGAGCCGGCGTGGCGAATGGGTTGTTCGGTGAGGCTTGGTTCTGTTTCGGAGTCGGCTTCGGCCAGGCGCAGCAGGCGATGCAGATAAGCGCGCGAGATCGAAAGGCTGCGGGCAGCGACGGTCTTGTTGCCGTTGGCTTCGCGGACCGCGGCGACGGCCAGCTTGATCTTGTAATCACGGAGCTGGCGTTCAAAGGAGCCCGCTGGCTGGTAATCGGCGAAATTGAGGACTTCGTCGAAAGCGCCCGCGCCTTCCTCCTGCTCATCGATGCTGAGGCAGAGGTCCTCGGCGCGGACCACGCGGCCCGGCGCAAGGATGATGGCGCGCTGCATGACATTCTCAAGCTCGCGCACGTTGCCGGGCCAGGAATAGCCTTGCAGGATTTCGAGCGCTTCGGGCTCGATCGCGTCCATGGGCTTTTGGAAGACCTCCGCGTAGTGGCGCAGAAAATGGCGCGCGATCTGCGGAATGTCCTCGGGGCGGTCCTCGAGCGACGGCGAATCGATGCGCATGACATTGATGCGGTAATAAAGGTCCTGGCGGAACTTGCCCTCGGCCACGAGCTTGGCGAGATCCTGATGGGTGGCAAAGATGAGCCGCGCGCGCAAGGGAATGAGCTTGGTTGAGCCGAGGCGGTTAAACTCCATTTGCTGCAGGACGCGCAGCAGCTTAACCTGCGTGAAGAGGCTGAGGTCGCCGATTTCATCGAGAAAGAGCGTGCCGTCTTGTGCCTGCTCGAAATAGCCTTCGCGGGCGCCAACGGTGCCGGTGAAGGCTCCTTTCTCGTGCCCGAATAGCTCGGCTTCGATGAGGGTTTCGGGAATGGCGCCGCAGGAAACGGCGACGAACGGCTTGCCGGCTCGCGCGCCGAGATTGTGAATGGCGCGGGCGATGAGTTCCTTGCCGGTGCCACTATCTCCCGTCACAAGCACTGTGGCGTTAAGACTCGTGACGCTGCGGATCAATTGATAAACGCGCTGCATGCCGGAGCTCGATCCGATGATGCGATCGCATCGACCCGGCTCCTCGACGCGGGTGTGCGGAGTGTACAACTGCTGCTTGAGCGCGGAAGTTTCAGAGGCGCGGGTGAGCATGGTCTTCAGATCGCGGATGGAAGGCGGGCGGCGCGTGTAGCCAAAAGCGCCGGAACGAACCAGTTCGAATGCGGTGGAGCGCAGCGTGTCGTCGGCCATCAGGATCGCCGGAACGTCGGAGGCAATCAGGCGGCGTGCGCAATCGATGCGATTTTCGAGAGAATTCTCGCGCCGGAAGAGATCGAGGATCATCACGTCGCAGCCGCCGGCCGCAATCAGGCCGTCCATCCCCTCGGCGTCTGACTCAAGCAAAACCTCGAAGTCCTTGCCGAGAGCGGAGGAGAGAAGCGGTTGCAGCGTTCGGTCCTCGGAATAAATCGCGACTCTGGTCATGACTGTCGTACCATCCAGATTTCTGAATTGGTGCGCCATGGGGTGGTTGGCAATGTAGGTCTATCATCGGCACGCGCAGAGGGAGCGCATATTCCTCTTTCGTGCTAGCGTGGTATGACCTTAGTGACTTGAAATGATTCGTTTTAGCTTGACCGGTCCGTACGTGCCAAGGATGGGTGCGAGGACGATCCCCCTGGAACAAACGAAAAAGGAACAAAACAGGAAGAAATCCGTTAAAAGCCGGAAGAAAGTCGACACCGGGAAGCGCGCCAGCAGAGGGCCCGCCGATCTGGTGATTCTGAGTGGTTGACCAGTGGAAGGTGACTGTGGGTGATCCGCGAGCGTCGCGGGGGTTACCAAAGAGTTGCCGCCCGCGCTTTTTCCCGGCACAGTTTGAAACGCAGAGGCGCACACTTGCAAATGCACTAAAGCATTTTTCAGGGTTGTTTAACCGGAGTGGGCGTGATTCTGGCCCGAAAGCAGCATTGACTCTGAATGACAATCGGCTGCTACTTAAATGATCCAGAATCAGAACTCAACACCCTCCGGTTGCTTGTTTTGATTGATTGACTGTATACGTTTTACGCCACGCCGAATTGAGGGCGTATACAGCCGAGTACACCCTTGCGCAGGGTGAGGGCTATGTACTGGTAGGATGGGCCGTTCCGGGAGCGGTAGTTTGGCCGGGAAATTGCAGTCGAAGGTGTTTAGCTGGTACTCTGAGAAGGAAATCGCCAGAATGGTTTATTCGATCGCTTGGTGGCCCACGGCCGTGGCCGTGGCCGTGGCGACATTTACGGATCTTCGGAATCGGCGCATCCCGAACTGGCTGGTCTTTCCCTTTTTCGGTGCCGGCGTTCTGGTTTCCTGCTTCCATGGCTGGCACGGCCTAGGCCAGAGCCTAAGTGGCGCAGGGCTGGGACTGCTGTCGTTCGGCGTTTTTTTTATGCTGGGCGGGATGGGCGCAGGCGATGTGAAACTATTCGCCGGGATCGGGGCTTGGATTGGCCCCTCCCAGTTGCTGATTGCTCTGGTTCTGACCGTGTTGGTTGGAGGAGCGATGGCGCTGGGTTCGGTGGCGTGGGGAGGGTATTTGGGCAAGATTGTCCGACGCGCCGGTGGTTTGGTGTTTGGCTCGAAGCAGGAGCGCGGAGAAGCAGTGTTCGATCATCCGCGGCCGCGCGACATACCGTACGGGCCGGCGATTGCGATCGGCACGTTGATGTCGTTTCTGGGGCATTGAGGGCAGAGACCGACGATGTCGAGCTTGGAGCAAACCCGATATGAGTTCTCGGCGAGCGAGGCCACTTCGCGCGAGAGCAACAGGACTTTAAGGAGCATGAACAAAGTGCCTACGGATTTCACGCCGCAGTCGGCCCATTCACCGCGCAACGGGGCGACAGGCGGTGTGCCGCTAGCCATCGCGTTAATTGGTCCGAACGAGCAGCGGCGTTCGGCGGCGGTGATGGTTTTGAAAAACTGCGGCGGAAATGACATCAACGAATTTGCCAGCTATCCGCCGGCGCTTGAGGATGCGCCGAAGATGCTAGAGGAGAACTACGACGCAGTCCTGGTCGACCTCGACAGCGATCCGATGTTCGCGCTGGAGCTGGTGGAAAGTATCGGCGCCAATGGGCGTGCGACGGTGATGGTGTACTCGAACAGCACCGATCCCGAGCTTCTGGTGCGCTGCATGCAGGCGGGAGCGCGGGAGTTCCTGACCTATCCATTTGCTCAGGAAGTGGTCACCGAGGCGCTGGGGCGAGCCTCTGTGCGCCGGCCGGTGGCGCCATCTTCCTCAAAGGCGACAGGCAGGCTTCTGGGGGTGATGGGCGCCAAGGGCGGCGCCGGCGCCACTATGCTGGCCTGCAATCTGGCCGTGGCGCTGGCTCAACAAAGAGACCAGAAGACGCTCCTGATCGATCTCGACTTGCCGCTGGGTGGCGCGGCCTTGAACCTGGGCGTGATGGCCCAGTTTACGACGATCGACGCTCTCGAAGCCGGGGCCCGGATGGACGCGCGGTTCCTTTTGCAACTGCTGGTCGAGCACAGCTCCGGCGTTCGGCTGCTGGCTGCGCCGGGGCGCTTCGTGCACTACAAGATTGACGAGTCCGCGATCGAGCGGCTCATCCGGATCGCGCGCAGCGAGTTCGACAACGTGGTGCTGGATCTGGGATCGAAGCTGGATCTGATGGACACGATCGTGTACCGGGAAGCCACCACGATGTATCTGGTGACGCAGGCCAGCATTCCCGAACTGCGCAACTCGAACCGATTGATCTCGCAGTTTTTCGCAGGGCCGCTACCGAAGCTGGAGATTGTGATCAATCGCTATGAGCCGCGTTCGCTCGGTGTGCCCGAGGAGGAGATCAACAAGGCGCTGACCAAGCCGGCGCAATGGAAGATTCCCAACGACTACGCAGCGGTGCAGAAGATGCAGATTCATGCCACGCCCCTGGTGCTCGAGGATTCGGCGATTGCGCGGCAGATCAGAAAGATAGCAACGGCGGTGACGGGGCGGGATGAAGAAGCTCCGGCAAAGAAGAAAGGGTTCCGGCTGTTTTCTTGACGGAACCGGGTACAACCGGTCTCATAAGGGGCATTGCACCGCGCCGAGCAAGTATGAGACTTAACAGGGCGGGCCCCACGAATCTGGCGTGTTGATCACGTCGGCTTGTGAGATCGGTTCTAGAACATTCCCGGACTGCATGGAAGGTATCACGTGGAACTGCTGAATTTAGAAGCCTACAAAGCGGAAATTCACCGTACGCTGATCTCAAGGCTCGATCTCGAAAAGCTGTCGCGCGTGAACTCGAGCCAGGCCCGGCAGGCCGTTTCGGGTCTGGTGAAAGAGATCATGTCGGACCAGCGGGTGCCGCTGAACTTCGACGAGCAGGAGAAAATTCACGCCGACCTACTGGATGAGGTTTTCGGATTGGGGCCGCTGGAGCCGCTTCTGCGCGATCCGAAGATCTCGGACATTCTTGTGAACGACAAGGACCACGTGTTCGTGGAAAAAGGCGGACTGCTGCAGAAGGTGAACACCTCATTCCGGGACGACCGGCACCTCCTGCAGATTATCGACCGCATCGTCTCGCGGGTCGGCCGCCGCGTGGACGAGTCCTCACCGATGGTGGATGCCCGCCTGCCGGACGGCTCGCGCGTGAACGCGATTATTCCTCCGCTGGCGCTGGACGGCCCATCGCTTTCGATTCGCCGCTTCGGCACGGGTCCGCTGGCTGCCAATCAACTGGTGCAGATCAAGAGCATTTCGCCGGAGATGATGGAGGTGCTGTCGTCGGCGGTACGGGCGCGCATCAGCGTCGTGATCTCGGGAGGCACGGGCGCCGGCAAAACGACGTTTCTGAATATTCTTTCGCAATACATTCCCAACAGCGAGCGGATGGTCACGATCGAGGACGCGGCCGAGTTGCGGCTCGCCCAGGAGAACATCGTGCGCCTTGAGACGCGTCCGCCGAACATCGAAGGCCAGGGCGCGATCCGTCAAAGGCAGCTGCTGATCAATGCTCTGCGTATGCGTCCCGACCGCATCATCATGGGCGAGATCCGCGGCGAAGAGGCTTTCGACATGTTGCAGGCCATGAACACCGGCCACGAAGGCTCGATGACGACGGTCCACGCCAATACACCGCGCGACGCTATTTCGCGTCTCGAATCGATGGTGGCCATGACCAACATGAATCTCCCGGAGAAGTCGGTGCGGCAGCAAATCTGCTCGGCCATTACCATCGTCGTGCAGGCCACGCGCATGAGCGACGGCACGCGCAAGATCACGAACATCTCCGAGATCACTGGCATGGAAGAGAATGTGATCAGCATGCAGGAGATATTCACTTTCCAGAAGAAGGGGATCGGCCCGGATGGCCGCGTGATCGGCACCTTTGTGCCGAGCCGTATCCGTCCGCGGTTCCTCGAGAGGCTGCGGGTGGCCGGCATCGTGCTGCCGCCGAGCCTGTTCGACAAGGAAACACAGGTCAACTGAGGAGAAAGGAGGCGTGCTGGAATGTTCGTCGCAGTGTTGGTATTCATCGGCGTATTTGCAGTGATCGCGGTGCCGCTCGCGGTCGCCGGTTCGTCCGGCAATTCCAAGCAGGCCATGGCCGCATTGGATGCGGTTCTAAAGACCGAGCCTAGTCGAGTCCTGCGGGAACAAAGCCTGAGCGTGCGCAAAGACGATCAGCTAAGCAGCATTCCCTGGCTGAACAAGAAGCTGCTGCAGTTGGATGTCGCCTCCCATTTGCACAAAGTCCTTAGCCAGGCCGCTCTGGACTGGAGCCCGGGCCGTCTTCTGCTCATGACCGTCGTGTGTGTGGTGGGGCCGTCGTATGTCCTGTACATTTCGTTTCATTCTCTTCTGCTGGCGCTCATCGCAGCTGTCGTGATTGGCGCAGTTCCGTATGGATGGGTGATGTTCAAGCGGAGCCGGCGTTTCGCGGCCTTCGAGAAAATACTGCCGGAGGCGCTGGAACTGATGGTGAGCGGCCTGCGTGCGGGCCACAGCTTGCTCGCGGCCATTGCGCTGGTATCCAAAGAATGCCAGGAACCGGTAAAAGGCGAGTTCAAGATCTGCTTCGAGGAACAGAACTACGGTCTGGAAATGAAGGCAGCGCTCGAAAATCTGCTGAATCGCGTGCCGCTGCAGGACATGAAGATCACGGCAGCGGCGATCATTATTCAAAAGGAGAGCGGAGGCAATCTGGCCGAGGTGCTGGATAAGACCTCGCAGGTGATTCGGGACCGCTTCCGGTTGCGGCGGCAGATCCAGGTGCATACGGCGCAAGGGCGTCTTACGGGCTGGATTCTGACCATGCTGCCGGTGGTGCTGGGTTTCCTTCTTTACCTCGTCGATCCGGCGCTGATCAGCATTTTGTGGCATCGCGACATAGGCATCAAGATGCTCTGGGCGACAGTGATCATGATCGCGATCGGCGGCTATGTGATTAACCAGATCGTCAGCATCGATGTATAGGGGAGAGATATGGGACTGGCGATAATCGCATTCCTGGCGGTGTTCCTGCTTATTTCGAGCGGCGGCTTCCTCTTGTTCCACCGCGAGGGGACCATGCTGAAGCGCATCAGCGAAGCCATCGCGCCCAAGCCCAAGGAGAAGCGCCTGACTTCGGCTATGGAGAAAGCCAAGTCCTCGCTCGGCGGGCTGATGGAATCGGTCGAGAACCTGATTCCAAAAAGCGAGAAAGAAGTCTCGGTGCTGCAGCAGCGGCTGGTCCGTGCGGGTTACCGCAACGAGTCGGCGGTGAAGATATTTTACGGATCCAAAGTGCTGCTAATCGGAGTGCTGCTGCTATTGGTCATGGTGGTGTCGCAGCTGATCAGCCTGAGTTGGATGTTTTTCCTGGTGGCGGTCGGCGCCGGATACCTGGGGCCCGACTTTATTCTTGGTCACAAGATCAAGAAACGGCAAGGCAAGATCACGCGCGGATTGCCCGATGTGCTGGATTTGCTGGTGATTTGCATGGAAGCGGGCCTAAGCCTGGATCAGGCAACGGCGCGCACGGCGGAAGAACTAGCTCAGCCGCAACCGGAACTGTGCGACGAGCTGGGCATGGTGGTTCTGGAACAGCGTGCCGGCCGGGCGCGCGCCGATGCATGGAAGAATATGGCGGAGCGCACCGATGTCGATAGCGTGAAGAACCTGGTCTCGATCATGGTGCAGACCGAACAATTCGGAACCAGTATCGCCAAGATGCTGCGTGTGCACTCCGAATCGCTGCGTACGCAGCGAGTGCAGATGATCGAAGAAATGGCGGCTAAGACGACGGTCAAGCTGATTTTCCCGCTTGTGCTGTTTATTTTTCCGTCGCTGTTTGTGGTGACACTGGGCCCAGCCGCGATTATGATCATGGAATCGTTCAGCGCGATGGGCAAATAACTAGAAAACTGGAAGGGAGAATGCAATGGAAAGCACCTCGATTATCAGAATCGCTTCTGGAGTGTTGGCAGTCGTCATTCTGGCGATTCTGATTCAGCGCCGCCGCACACGCGTCAAGTAAGTGGCGGGAAACGGTCCGCGGCGTCTCAGCAGCCGACAGGCGGCGCGGTTGTAAGGAGCAAGATTTGTCGATCCGGAAGACCTGCCCGGGGTGCGGTAAGCATCCCGGGCGGGGAGCCCGGAGAACGAAAGGCGGACTATCCCCCCATTCGCCCCGGAATATTCACGGAAGGCAAGGACGGGCTTGTATGGAGCTTCTGGAACGATTCTCGGAAGCAACCGAGATCCAGAGAGAACGGCGGGATTCTCTCGAGCCGTCACGGAACATCACAGTGATGGATTCGCGGAAGCATTGCGCCTATAACCAGACCCGGGAGTGCTTTCTGGGCCTGGAGGTGAAGGCTGGCGACCTGCCGCCGGCTGAGGCTGGCGACTGGATATCGGCGCATCCGCTGAAATCCGGCGAGGGCGTATGGATGATCCCGTTCCGGGGCATCTCTGCGGCCGACTCGCTTGCGCCCCTGGATCTGATCTATCTGGACCAGGACCGCCGCGTGATTGACATCGTGGAATCGTCCCCTATCTTTCAGGTGAGCCTTTCGAGCCCGCATGCGGATAGCGTGCTGGCGCTGCCCGCGCATTCCATTTACTCCTCGCAAACGCAGCCCGGCGATCAGCTGGTGCTTTGCGTCGCAGAGGAGATGGGCACCGAACTGCAGCGGCTGAACAGTGCGCGGAACGTGCCGCGGAGCGTAGCGACCGCGATTACGGGCGCGGTGCTGTTGCGCGAGAAGCCGCTCTGGAGCGGCGGGCCGGGGGTTCTGGAATTGGAGAACCGGCGCGAAGACGAAAGCCCCTCCGCGCAGACGACTTACGAGATGGACTTGACGCAGCCGGACGCCAAGACCTTCAAGCAGCCGCGCAACTGGTTTGAGCGCTGGTGGTCGCCTGATCCGCGCAAGGGTTCGCGCTTGCCAGCCCCGGGACTGGCAGCGTATTTCTGGAACGGCTCGGCGCCTGTGCCGCACGGGGTGCGCGACATCAGTTCGACGGGGCTCTACGTGGTTACCGAAGAGCGGTGGTATCCGGGAACTCTGGTTTTGATGATCCTGCAGAGGAGCGATGAGGGCGAGGAGCTTGCCGAGAGGTCCATTCGGGTGCGATCCCGGGCGGTGCGCTGGGGACCGGACGGCGTGGGTCTGCAGTTTCTTCTGGAGGACGAGACGGACCGTCGCCGCGATCAGGCGCCGGCGATGGATGCGGTGTGCCGAAGGGAGTTCGAACGATTTCTGGAGCAGTTGAAACTGGACAATGGCTCTGCCGGATGAAAGAATGCGGCGGGTGCGCAGGACGCGGAGAACCCAGGACAAGCAACAAGCCGCGCAAGGAGGTACAACGATGACAGGTCGCAAAAATTCAAACCGGCCAGCTTTGCTGGACGCGTTGCGTCCGATGTGCGGCCGCGTGCATTCCATTGTCGAGTGGACCGGAATACCGAGTGCCTATCGGACCCTCTCTTCCCGTTTTCGTGAATTCTGCGGGCGGCGCGAAGGCAATGCACTCGTGGAATTCGCGGCGGTTGCGCCATTGTTAATCTGTCTGCTCATGGGGCTTGTCGCCATCGGCGTTCTCGTCAACAACTACATCACTCTCACTGACGCGGTGGCCATGGGAGCGCGCGCGTTTGCCGAGGCTACGGGTGTGACAAGCAGCCCTGTCAACAGCGATCCATGCGCCTACGCGGTATCGGTGATGGACGCCGACGCGAAGAGTCTGGCAACGGCCAACATCACCTACACCATCACGTACACCCCTGCATCCACCGGAACCCCAGCAACACTCTCCAGCAGTTGCACGGGCAGTACTTTCACTGGAATGAAAGAGGGAGACACGGTATCAATCACGGCGACCTATCCGGCTTTGATGATTTACACGACGTACAAAGGGGGCGTCTTGATCCTGCCCCATTACACGTCGTCGTGGACTCTGAGCGCCCACACCACGCAGGTCGTTCAATGAGCATGGAAGCGGTATGAGCCAGTGATACCCAAACTCCGGGGACCGGGAATCCCAACGGATTAGACAAAACGGAAAGGAGATCGTCCGATGGTCAAACTTGGAAAAAGCAGTTTGCGCAAGGCCATTTTCGAGTCGCAACGCGGCTCAAGGACGCGCAGCACAAACTCTTCGCGGCGGCCGCTTTTCAAGGCGGCAATAAGGGACGAGCAGGGGCAAGTGCTTGTCTGGGTCGCGTTGGGCATGGTCCTGTTTCTGGCAGCGTCTGCCTTCGCGCTCGATCTTGGCCACGCCTACCTGGTGAGGAAGCAGTTGCAGTCGTCCACCGATGCGGCGGCTCTTGCAGCAGCCTGGCATATCACGGATGGAACCTACGATTCTGTAGCTACCACCTACGGCGCGACTGGAACCCTGAACAACTATAGCCAGGGATACACCGTGGATACGCCGATAACAGTTACCCCAAAGTGTTCCACCACCGTGGCGAGCTGGGGCCTCACGTGCAACGCGTCAGCCACTCCCCCCACGTATAACATGGTGACTGTACAAGAGGTGGCGCATGTGCCCACTTTCTTCGCTGGAGTGATCGGGTTCAAAACGCTGACAGTCACCACAACTTCAGCTGCGTCGAAGGGCGCCAGGCCCACGCCGTTCAACATTGCGTTTGTCCTGGACACCACGTATTCGATGCGTCTGAACGATCCCAGCTGCGGCAACATCACGTCGATGGCGTGCGCGGAAAATGCGATCGGGACGATCCTCACGGGACTCGATCCTACCCAGGACGACGTGAGCATGTTTACCTTTCCTGCATTTGAGTACGATCCGAGTAACCCCAACACAAATAACGACAATAACTGCTCGGGCAAGGCAGCGACGGGCGAACCGTACGCCTTCCCATCCACGACCGCAACCTCCCTAACGCAACCGACTCTCACAACGACCACGACCACCGGGACCGGCTCGAGTAAGAAAACGACAACCACCACGATCCAGGAGACCTATCAAATCTCAGATTTCTCCGACAGCTATATCAGTTCCTACGGAGCCTCATCGCTCACTTCCGGGGACCCCATCGTGAATGCGATCGGGCAGTCAAAGAGCTGCTCTGGCGTACAGGTGAACAGCACACAGAATACCTACCTCGCCGCAACCATCTACCAGGCGGCGGCGGCACTGGAGGCCGAGCAGTCCGCCCGGTTGACTGCCGGCACGCAAAGCGCCAACGCCATGATCATCTTCAGCGACGGCAATGCCACTACGGTAGACAACAGTACCTGGCAGGATATGACCTGCACCACGACCGGCGGCTATTGTCCTACGCAAACCTCGACCAACGGTGTTAACCCCTCAGACACCACCGGTGCCTACCCCAGTCTGGTGGGTGAGTGCGGACAAGAAGTAGATGCTGCGCAGGCATTCAACAATTTCAACAGCTCCACGCTTTCCGGCATCCTGGTGTTCAGCATCGCCTACGGTTCTCCCAACAGCTCGACAGGTGGCGGCAAATATGGAAATGGAGGAAACTGCGGTTCGGACGTCAGCGCCGGCAAGCATCCCAATATTACGCCGTGCGAGGCCATGCAGGACATGTCCACTGGGTGGGATCAGACCCCGCAGGACCAGTCGAACTTCTACACGGATGACAATGCGCCCGGAGGGGATCCGACGTGCACCGGCGCCAATAGCGCCATCAGCAATCTGAGCGATATTGCTCAGGCAATCCTGAGTAAATTGAGCGAAACGCGTCTCATTCCGCCGGATACACCGTAGGGCGCGAGCAACATCGTTTAGGCGAGTGAAATGGAATCAACGGGGGCGCAGCCAGCCAGGCTGCGCCCCTTTTTCGTCAGGAAAACCGCGAGGCGCAGCGCCGGAAGCGATTAATCGAGCTGATCGGGAATGATAAGCAGCACTTCGACTTTGGCTGCCTGGCCATCGCGTGTGGCGGGTCGGAATTGCCATTGCTGCAGGGCATGAAGCACGAACTGCGCGTAGGAGAAGGGCTGCGGAAAGACGATGTTGAGATTCTCAAACTTGCCGGACGAGTTGATGAAGCCATGAACCAACAACGCGTCGGCATTGATTGAGCCAGGAGTGAGGTTGGGCCGCATGATGTTATAGGCCCAGGGCGCCTCGAGATGGGTGACAGCGCCGGCGGCGGCAGGTTTGGCGTCGCGCGGCAGCCCATATTGCATGATCCAGCTCTTGGAGAGCCCTACACGGAGATAAACGGTGTAGGTGGCGCGGCCAGCCCACAGACCGGCCAGCTCGGGATACTGCTCTGCGAGATCGTTGCCCACGATCACAGCGGAGAAATGGCCCTCCTGGGAAAGCGTGAGAGGGGTGACGGTGGGTTCGTCCAAGGTCTCGCCGCCAGCCTCCTCTTTCGAGGAGCCGTTTCCGTTTTCAGCCGACGCATTCTTACCCTGGCCGGGAGCCAGCCCGGAGCGTGAGTCCGATTTAGGGGCTGCGGTGACGGGAGGAAGTTCAGCGGTTCCTTTTACAAGCTGAATGTCGGAGAGAGAGAGGATGGCGGCCGGTGTAGGCGCGGCTGCGATCTGCGAAACAGAGGAAAGCTGCTGCACCTGAATCGCATTGCGATCTGTGACGGGCAGCGTTGTGCTGGGTATGACCTGCGATTTGAGCGCAAGCTGACTGCTCGAAGAGATCGCGACGTCCGCAACCCTGAGCTCCTGGTTTGGC
Organism: Occallatibacter sp.; assembly: GCA_049592335.1. Taxonomy (GTDB): domain Bacteria; phylum Acidobacteriota; class Terriglobia; order Terriglobales; family Acidobacteriaceae; genus Telmatobacter. The sequence continues at coordinate 1,766 of JBAWFY010000089.1, read as the reverse complement.
CGTTCGAGCGTGGGAATGATGGCGGGAACAGCCGGCATTTTCAGCTTAGGCGGAGTGATCTTCTGGACGACCGTTTTGCTCGCAGACCAGAGGACGATCCGCGGCACAGGGATTTGCTGGGCCATCTTCACAGTGTTGGGCAGATCGGGCTGGATGAGCGGCTGCAATCGCTCAACAGGCGTGGCCATGTTGTGCGATTGCAGCGGCGGCAATGGGCGCGCCTTGTTCGTGTGAACGGGAGCATTCAGCGGATCCGGATGTGGGACGCGAGCCTGCTCGAGCTCCGCCAGCATCTCCAGATCGAGCTGACGAAGGTTGTAGTGTTCTGTCATTACTCTGGAGTTCGGAGGTCTGTATGCGAGAGCGAAGCAGAGCAAAGCTCCGGCGAGCGCATGGACGACAAGAGATCCAACAAACGTCACCATCCCCTGGCGCGGAGGCGTCGCGGATTCGAATAACAGTACATCGCGGTCGGGCGGAATTATTACGGAAGTAACTTCAGCAGATTCTTCCGAGGGCGCGTCAACCGCCTCGGCCGCGCCTTCTTCGGCTTCTTCGGTCTCCTCGGTCTCTTCGGCGATGCCGAGCCGGTTCTGAAGGATCTTCCACGACAGCGGTTCCGGCTCTTGTTTTTCCGTGTTTGAAGCGAATAAAGCCAAGAACGCCCCCAACCGAGGAATATGCGATGAAGAATGAGCGCCCCCATGGCGGACTCGATGGCTCGGGGAATCCGCATCGTGCCTGAGGGCGTTGGTGGAGTTATTGTACCCAGAATCGCGGGTTGCGGCGATTCCCAGTTGCTTTCTTGATACCTTGTTAGGCATTATCCACAAAACAACGGGGGAGGGACAGAGAAAAGTGGGACTACACTGTAATGGCACTGTCCATCCAATCGCAAAAGCGATGATCCTTCAGCCCGGATTCACGGGTGCTTGTGGGTTGATGAAGGGCGGGCAGGCAGAGAAGGGCGGAATTGGATATCCGCCGGTTCGAACGGAGTAGGGATGAATCGAAGACTGCTCTCGATCTTTGTAATCGCTTTCGGGGTCGCCCTTATATGTACCTGGTGGGTCGTCCGCCGGATCAACACGCACGATGAGGCTCCAAAACAAGGGCCATCGTCGAAAGTGGTTGCAGCCGGCCGAGATATTCCATTAGGGGCTGTGATCACGCCTGCGGACCTGACAACGGTGGCGATCGCCGGCGATATTCCCAAAGGGGCGATTACCAGGCAGGACGACGTATTGGGGCGCGGTGCGCTCTCCGAGATTTACCAGGGAGAGCTGATCACGGAAAACCGGTTGTCCGGGGCAGGAGTCGGCGGCGGACTTGCGCCGACCATTCCCAAAGGCCTGAGGGCGTGCGCGGTCAGAGTGGATGAAGTGATCGGCGTAGCCGGATTTGCTCTTCCCGGCACGCGCGTGGACGTGCTCGGGTCGGGCACGCCTCCGAATGCGTCGGCACAGGGCGAGCAAACGCAGATCCTCCTGCAAAACATCCAGGTGCTCTCCGCAGGCACGGACATTCAGAAGGATGCCACGGGCAAGCCGCAGCAGGTGCAGGTTGTAACGCTACTGGTGACTCCGGAGCAGGCCGAGACATTGAGCCTAGCCAGCACCATGCTCAAGATTCAACTGGCGCTGCGCAATCCTCTGGATACAGAAATTGCCAAGGTGCCACCAACGGATATGTCTGCTCTTTTCGCGAATGGAGTTCCGCCGCCCGCGCCCAAGGGACCGCGCCGGACAGCGAGCGCTCCGCCGCCA
>JBAWFY010000088.1:0-3875 GCA_049592335.1 Occallatibacter sp. | reverse complement strand
GTCTGTACGCGCTGCGCCGCGCGCGGCAAGCGGGAAAGTATCGTCATAAATATATCGTATCACGATATGTTATCGGCATCGGCTCAAATACCGCGGCGCCGCGTCCTCGCCTGCCACCCCGCTGCGCTATCATCTTCACGCACGGTTTGAGCCCACAACCTACCTTTAATTTGGAGAGACGCGCGTGAAACCCTTTCCGCATCTTGCCGCTTTGGCGTTGTTCCTCGCCGCTGGCGTTTCGCTCGCCGCGCAGCAGGATCCCTTCAGCAACTGGCCCCCAGGCCGCTCTCCCAAGGAAATCGGCAAGGCGCTGGCGGAACATTTCATCACCAGTCCGCATCAACTCGGTCCCGGCACAATTTCCTATAGTGAAGCCGGAACCTGGTACGGCGCCCTCACCTTCGCCAACCTCACGCACGATACCGACCTGCGTGACAAGCTCATCCGGAGACTCGAGCCTTTGTTTCCCGGCGGCGCACAGCAGGCGCTCATCCCCGCTCGCGATCACGTTGACGACGCCATCTTCGGCATCGTGCCACTCGAAATCGCCATCGAAACGGGTGATAAAAAGTATCTCGATTACGGACTGACCTTCGCCGACAAGCAATGGGCCGATCCGCTGCCAGACGGCCTCTCGCACCAGACGCGCTACTGGATCGACGATATGTATATGCTCACCATCCTCGAGCTCCAGGCGTACCGTGCCACCAGCGATAAAAAATATCTCGACCGCGCTGCCAGCGAGATGGTCGCTTATCTCGACAAGCTACAACAGCCCAGCGGCCTCTTCTATCACGCGCCCGACGCGCCATTCTTCTGGGGCCGCGGCAACGGCTGGGTCGCCGCCGGCATGACGGAGATGCTGCGCGACCTTCCTCCCGATCATCCCCGGCACGCGCGCATTTTAGCCGCCTATCGGCTCATGATGGCTGCTCTCCTCAAGTATCAGAGCCCCGACGGAATGTGGCGTCAGTTGATCGATCGCGACGATGCGTGGGAGGAGTCGTCGGGCTCCGGCATGTTCGCCTTCGCGCTCATCACAGGCGTCAAAAGAGGATGGCTCGACGCCGCCACCTACGGCTCCGCCGCGCGCAACGCATGGATCGCCGTTACCGGCTTCATCGACCAGAACAACAATGTGACCGGGGTCTGCGAGGGTACCGGAAAAAACAACAGTCTCGATTACTACCTCGCGCGCAAGCGCCGCACCGGCGACTTCCACGGCCAGGAGCCAATCCTCTGGGCCGCCGCAGCCCTGCTCAGATAGCAGATCCGTGAGTGGGTACCTTGCCGAGAGAGTTGACTCTCGACGCTCTACCCTTCAACTCGCCACGAAAAATGGATGGGAGAGCACGAAGCTCGACACGCCGTCACTGGCCGTCCTCAAAAATCTCCTCAATCCTCAACCCGAATAGCCGCGCCAGTTTGAACGCCAGCGGCAGGCTGGGATCGAACTTGCCGGTCTCGATCGCGTTCACGCTCTGCCGCGAGACTTCGAGCCGTTGCGCCAGATCCGCCTGCGACCAGTCCCGCTCCGCGCGCAGAACCTTCAGCCGGTTCTTCATCGGTACCTCCACCGGCTCACCAGGGCAGCGATTCCAAAAGAGGGAAAGAAAACAAATTGCACCCAGTGCACGTCGATCGAGGGAACGTGAGCGAAGATCTCCAGGGCTCCCCAAAACGTGGTGGCCATAAGAGTCACGCCGATGCCCCAAAGCATCGACCGGACGACAATCGATTTCTGAAAATCGTCTTTTTCCTCGGCCAGGTAAAGCCCAACGATGACAAACAGCGCGCAGAATGGGAGACATACCACCGCGGCGCAAGTCACGGCCAGCGCGCCCGCCGGGTTCCAATGAAAATGCACACATCCCCACATCAGAATTCCGACCAGTGCAAATAACGGCATCACGATGAACAGAAACCGGTCCTCATAGCGATATCTCGCCGGGCTGCCGCTATAACGATTCATGAATGACGTCCTTTCCTCGCGGATGTTGAAAATGCGCAATCCAAAAACTGCCGGTTCTTCATCGATACCTCCGGCCCACCACTGGCATGGCGAGGCCCACGAACAGCCAGAAGATCGGATAGATGTAAATGAGGTCGAGCCGCGGAACCTTGACAAAGTCCTCCAAGTATCCCCACACCGTCGTCACTGAGAGAGTCCCGCCAATGCCCCACAGCAGATACTCGACGTGCAGCCTGCGTTGGAATTCGTCCTTCTCTTCCGAGAGATATTGCCCCACCGCGACCAGCGCCCACTGAATCGGCAGCGCCGGCAAAATAGCCACAAGGTACGCCAACACCCCGTGCAGGTGCAGCAGGCGAAACCCCGCGGCAGCCACGACAGCAAACAGAACAACAAGAGCACCACTGGCATAACAGCGAAACTTGAAGCGCCGCAAAGCTTGGTTTCCCGTTAAACACTCCATGATTGGTCTCCTTGACTAACTGACAAACAAACATTACATCTTTGGATACAATATGTCAAGTAAAATTGACATTTTCTTTTCATTATTGGGGAGTTGGCGCTGGCAGGTGAAGATCCGCTTCCCAGACCGCCCCTGGGATCAGCCCGCCCCGCGACCCGCTGACTTTGAGACCGGCTAAGCCGCCAGCCCCGGGCTGCTTCAATGCCTCACCCACCCGTGCATGCCTGCCTCAAAGCTGCGGCGGTCCAGCCGCCGCAGCGCCCGCGTCACCTTATCGGGAGCAATCTCATAGTGCCGCGCGGCGTTCAGCGCCTCCGCCACGCACCACACGTCCTCTTCGGACGTCATCCAGTGGAAACGGTCCAGCCGCGACAGATCCACTGGCCGCGAGTACGCGCGCAGCGTGTATTCACCACGCAGATTGTAATAGTCCACAAAATAGCTGAGGGCCAGCTCGCGCAGAGTGCGGTAGATGGGCGGGCGAAAGCGCAGCCCAGCAAAATTCGATTTGGCGATCCCGCCCCACAGTCCCCGCTCGCGAAATAGCGCTACCACGTGATCGTCATCGTGCACCGCTCCAAGATCCATTACCAGCGGCGGGCGTCCACCAACGCGCAGCGCCGCGGCCGCCAACAGCGCTCCTTCCAGGCAATGCCCCTTGCGCTCGCGCAGCACGCGCTTCGGCGACCACGCCGTGTCCGCGTATTGGTATTCGAGTGCGTCGATGAACTTCTGAATCCGCTCCGGGGTCCTCAGCGCGCGCAGCCTCCGCAACTCCCCCGCCGTCAGACCGAAGTTCTCGTTCCTCCCCCACTGCATTTCCCGTCCGCCCCGCCTTTCCGGATTCGCGCCGTGCTCCGCGCGGGAATTATCGGCTGGGAATATGGTAGCCCGGCAGGGATGTGATCTTCATGTGCGGGTCCGGCTTCGCCAGCCTCACCTTGATCTTGTGCAGTTGTTTGTCGTGAACCGTCAGCGCCGACCTGTACGTGAGCGCGTACTGGCTGTCGATGCATTGGGATATCCTGGTCGCTTCCTTCATCACGTCTTGCGCCACAGACGCCTTCACCACGAGAAAGGGAGGGTCAACAGCGCCGATGCGCTCTTCAGGATTGGGGGCGGAAGGATCGACAATCACAAGCGCATATGCGAAAGGGCTCGTGGGCATTTGCATGGAGCGAGCCGTCTCGCGCACGCCATGCCGGGACATGTTTTCTCCACCGTCGGTAATCAGCACAAGTGCGCGCCGGGGGTTGTGCGCGGACTGCTCAACATACTTCTCCGAAAAAACCACGGCATCATCCAGGGCGGTGTGATGCATGGCTTTCAGGCGATCGAAGAGACTCAGATCGAAAGCGGCCGCCGGAGTAAACGGGGCAGCCAGATGCGGCTTTTCTGCGAATACCGTGACCGCCACCTCGCTGCCCGGCGGCAGGTCCT
>JBAWFY010000087.1:0-13219 GCA_049592335.1 Occallatibacter sp. | reverse complement strand
GGTTGGGATCGTCGACGTGATTCCGTATCACGCGGCGCAAAACATCACCCTGAACGTGCAGATTGTTGGCCTCAACACGCACTTCTGCGACAACGTCACTACAGCCTGTGCCGCCGGAGTGAACCCGAGCGTGGTTCAATTTGGTCCAGAGATCACCGTGAACAATGTGAGCGTGCAGGACAACACTCACCTGACCGCCAACATCACTACGTCTTTCACATTTGAAGGCACCCCCACCGCCACCACGCCCGGATACCAGACCGTTTATGTGAACACGGGCTCCGAACAGGTGCTTGGCGGCTTCTCCGTGGATGCTCCGGCCAGCCCAACGCTGGTGAGTGTCGTTCCATCGAGCACACCGCAGGGCTCTACGGTGGACGTTACGATCACCGGTTCGCTGACCAACTGGGTCCAGGGAACGACGGAAGCCATTCTCGGAGCCGGCGTCACCGTGGCGAATCTGACGATCACAAGCCCAACCACGGCCACGGCCACCCTCTCGGTTTCCCCGACGGCTCCCGTGGGCGGAAACAGCGTCACCATGATTACCGGCTCTGAGGTCGTGGGCGGCGTCGGCTTCAGCGTGACTCCGAGCAATGCGTACATCCAGAGCGTCGGACCTCTCTGCCAGGCGCCGGCCAATGACAATAACATCGCCGGCTTCAATACCATCTGCGGCGGCACCGCTACCGGAACTCCGTATGTCGTATCGCAACTGCAGACCACGACCCTGAATGTGGTTGGCGTGGGTACGCACTGGATTGTCAGCGATCCCACGTGCGGCAATTCTTGCGGCACATCGTTCAGCTTCGGCGGCGGCGTGGTGATCGATGCGCTGAACGTGACCAGCGCGACCACAGCCACCGTGCAGATCACCGTCCTGTCGAACTCGCCGGTAGGCTTTGTCTCGCTGACCGCCATCACCGGCGGCGAAACCGTCACCTTACAGCAGGCCATCGACATCGAAGAGGGATTCCCGACGCTGCTGGCCATCGCTCCGACTTCCGGCTCACAGGGCGCAACCATCACAGACTTCCAGGTCCTCGGACGCTTCACGCACTTCTGCGACAACGTCACCACGGCCTGCGCGCCTGGATACAGCCCGACGCAGCTCTCCTTCAGCGGCACTCCGGGCATCACGGCATCGAACATCAGTGTCACCGACAACGACACCCTTACCGCGACCATCAACATCGCTCCCACGGCCTACGTCGATTACAGCTACCCGTGCGGCCATGTCCTGACCGTCGAGACCAGCGCTAACGAGGAAGTTTCGACCGCTCCCATCCTCGACAACTTCTGCGTAACGCAAGGGCCGGCGCAGATCAACTCCGTCTCTCTGCCCGCTATTCCCGCCGGAAATACCGGAACTATCACAATTACGGGTTCCAGCACGCACTTCCAGCAGGGCGTCACCACGGTCAGCTTCGGCGATCCCAACCTCAGTGTGCCGAACGGGGATGTGACCGTTACTGACGCAACGCACCTTACGGCAACGATTGCGGCCAGCACCAGCGCCACTCCGGGCACCAAGACGGTCACCGTTTCCACCTTCGGCGAAGTCGCGTCCGAGCAGTTTGCCTTCTCCGTCCTTCCCGACCAGCCCGTGCTCACTGAGTCCAATCCTTATCAGGCCGAGCAGGGCCAGCAGCTTTATCTCGATCCGCCGCAACCCGGAATCAACGTCGTGCTCACGGGCCAATACACACATTTCAGCAACCTGAGCACCGCGACATTCGGACCTGGAATTGTGGTCAATAGCGTGACCTGGCAATCCACGACGCAGGTGACCGCCAACATCACGATCGACCCGCTGTCCTACACCGGCGGTCGCACGGTCACGGTGACCACGCCTGGAGTCCCATGCTCCCAGCAACCCGTGAACATTACGTACGTGGGCTGCAGTCCGGGTCAGCAGACGGGCACCGGCAGCGAGGTCGTCAGCGCCAGCATCTTCCAGATCATCCCCGGTCCGGCGATCATCAGCAACGTTACGCCAAACACCGGCAACGAGGGCCAGGAGGTGGTGTTCAACATCACCGGCACCAGCACGCACTGGCAGCAGAACTTCACACAGTTCTACATTGCCGGCGGCGGTTCGGATCTGACCGTCAATTCGGTGATCATCAACAGTCCTACCAGCGCAACGGTGGATATGAACATCTCCCCAACGGCCAACCCCGGCGCGCGCTCCATCTATATGTCCACGGCCGGTGAGTCTCTCACCGACGGCGGCGCGTTCGTAGTCACCGGCGGCGTCCCGGCAATCGCGTACATCTCTCCCAACAGCGCCGCTCAGGGAGCCGGCCCCGTTGAAGTCACGATCCATGGCATCTATACGCTGTGGACAAGTTCCGGCGCCGGCAACTCCTGCTTGTCGCCGCAAGCGCCAGCGAGCACCACGTTGAACTTCGGCCCCGGCGTCACAGTGGTGTCCTGCCAGGTTGACGATAACTTCAACATCGAAGCCGTGCTGAGCGTCTCAGCAAATGCAACTCTTGGGTACAACGTGTTTAGCGTAGTCACTGGAACCCAGGTCCTTACTGGCAACTTCCTCGTGACTGCGCCGCCGGGTACAACGCAGCCGACGCCATTTATTTGGCAGGAGACTCCATCGACTGGGCTCCCCGGCCAGACCTTGAACGTCTACTTCTCGGGTCTGTATACAAGTTGGAACCCAAGCTCCAACCTTTCGGTGGGGACTTGCATGAGTGCCGGCACCGGCATTCAGGTGAATACCTTCCAGGTGACCGGGCTGGGCAGCGCTTTGGCCAACATCACCATTACCGCGACTGGATCTCAGACCAACCAGATCGTCTTCAGTACGCCTTGCCAGGGAAGCGCGAGTCCTGAAACTGAGACGGCCGACTTTAACGTAGTCGTCGCTCAGCCGGTTTTGAGTGTCGTCGATCCGGGCTCTGCGGTTCAGGGCGCAACCAACGTCACCGTCAACATCCTCGGCCAATTTACGGCCTTCGACTCGACCACGACGTTCAGCTTCGGACCGAACATCACCGTCGTCGGTTCGCCAACCATCCTCGGACCCACGGTCGCAACGCAGGTCATCAGCATTCCTCAACTGGCTCAGACGGGCGGCAACGCCGTGGTTGCAACCACGCCGGATGCGCCTCCCATCGCCCAGGTCGTTAGCGGCGCCAGCTTCTCCATCACTCCCAGCCTGGCGTCCATTCTGGCCATTACACCCAACGTCGCTCAGCAGGGCGTGACCGGCTTCATCGTAGAGGTGACCGGTCAGGATACTCACTGGGATGGCGCGACCATCTTCCAGTTCGGTGATGGCATTACTGTGACCAACACAGAGGTCAACTCCGAGACCGACGCCACTATCACTCTGTCCGTACCTGCATACGCCTCGGAGGGCCCAACCTACGTGAGCGCCACGACGGGTGGCGAAGTGGCCAGCATCAGCAATGGCTTCGTCGTCTCGGCGGGCACACCATATCTGCTCTCCTCCGGACCAGGTTCGCTGCCGCAACAGGGCAGCGCTACCTTCACCATCCTGGCTCAGCAAACAGGCTGGTCGGCAGCCACTCCGCCCGTCGTGAGCTATGGCACCGGCGTGAATATCAGCGCCGTCAACGTCACCAGTCCACAGTCATTAACCGTGACCGGTTCCATTCAGGCCACGACACCGGTCGGTTATCGCAACCTTACGGTCACCAACGGCACGCAAGTATTGACCCTGTCGAATGTCCTTTACGTCAGCCCCGGACCGGCGGTCATCAACAGCATTTCGCCGAACACCGGCGGACAGGGCGTGAATCTGCCCACGGTGCAAATCCACGGCACAAACACCAACTGGGCGCAGGGAGTCACAACTCTCACCTTCCCCGGCGCGCTGGTCAACAGCTTCACCGTGAACGGCCCGACGTTGATTACGGCGAACATCACCGTCTCCGCTTACGCGCCGGCGGGACAAGTGTCGGTCACCGCGACCACCCTTGGCGAAGTCGCAACCGGCGTCAATGTCTTCACCGTCACCCAGACCCAGCCCGAGTTGCTCGCCGTTGTGCCGAGCAGCGCGCCGCAGGGATGGACAACCCAGAACGTTACCCTCACCGGCGACTTCACCCACTTCTGCGACAACGTTACGACCACCTGCCCGGCTGGATACGCCCCGAGCGTGGCGAACTTCGGCGCGGGTATTCTGGTCAACTCCGTCACCGCGAACGGCTTTGGTTCACTGGTAGCCAACGTCACCGTGGAACCCACGGCGAGTCTCGGCTACCGGACCGTCTCGGTTGTGACAGGCGCAGAAGCCGTGCAGATCGTGAACGCCTTCGATGTGATTACAGGTCCGGCGGCGATCGCCAGTCTGAGCCCGGCAAGCGGCAAACAAAATACCTCGCTGACGGTTTTGGTTACCGGCAGCCAGACTCACTTCTGCGACAACGTCGCGGTCGTCTGCCAAAACGGCAGCCCGATCACGGCCGCCTCGTTCGGTGGAGGCATACAAGTTACCGGAATCTCCGCGGTTGACGCGTCCCACGCCAACGTCAACATCACTATCCCGAGCACCACGGCGTTGGGTCAGTACAACGTCACTCTGACCACGGGCGGCGAAGTTGCCACCATTCTTGGCGGCTTCCAGGTTCTCAGCGGTACTCCGGCGCTGACGCAGGTGAACCCGGCAACAGGAACGCAGGGCACCTCTGAGAACATAACCATCACCGGCTTGTTCACGCACTTCTGCGACAACGTGGCCACAGCCTGCGGAACTGGATTCACTCCGAGCACAGTCACGTTTGGCACGGGCATCACGGTAAGCAACATCGTCGCCGTCAGCAATACCGAGTTGACCGCGAAACTTACCATCAGCCAAACCGCGGCCATTCAGTCCTACACTCCGACGGTGATGACGGGCGCCGAGAACGCCTCGGAGACCGGCGGCTTCTCTGTGCTGGCCGGCGTACCGGCCTTGCTCACGGCCAGTCCGTCATCCGCGCAAGCCGGGGCCACTACGAATGTGGTCATTACCGGCCAATTCACCACCTTCCAGGCGGCCTTCTCCACGGTCAGCTTCGGAAGCGGAGTCACCGTCAACTTCATCACCAGCGTGACGCCTACGCAGTTGACAGCCAATATCACGGTGGCAACGAACGCCGCTGTGGGTTCGCGCACGGTCACGGTCACCACCAACTCCCAGGTCGTCTCGCTCAGCAACGCATTCAACGTGACTGCCGGAACGCCAGTGATTACCGAGATCAACCCCAACATCGGCAACCCCGGTCAAAACCTTACGGTTACCCTCACCGGCCAGTACACGAACTGGTCATCGAGCACCCTGGTCACCATCGGTGGCGCATCAAGCGGGATCAGTGTGGGCGGAGCTACGCCCGGCACGCCTGGACCCGTGGTAGCCGCGTCGGCTACAGCCACCAGCATTACCGTCAACCTCACCATCGCCGCCGGCGCTCCGCTCGGGCCGGCAGATGTGGTGACCTCGGAGGGAGAGAACGTGCCCGCCGGCTTTACCGTGCAGGCCGCAACCGTACCTGCGCCCTCCGTGGCTATGCTCAGCCCGGGACCGTACTACTACAGCGGCGATATGCCCATCAACAGCAGCATCGTCGCGGTCTTCAGCCAGCCGATGCTGCGCAGCACCATCAACACCAGCACGGTCCTCCTGCAGTTGAGCGCCAGCAACGGTCAGCAGAGCAGTCCATACATTCAGGGCACTGTCACTCTGGATGCCACCGGCCGCGTGCTTACCTTCACGCCCAACAGCCTGCTGCCTGTGAATTCAACCTTCTACTTCAACTTGACTGGCAGCATTCAGGATGCGGCGGGTGTTGCGTTGCCGAATTTCGGCAACTACCTGTACACGACCTTCAGCGCCGACTCCACGCCGCCGGGCGTGATCGCCGCGAATCCGCCGGCGAACGCCACCAACATCGGCACCAATGTCATTCCGCAGCTCGAGTTCAGCGTGCCCATGAATCAGTCCACATCCGCTGGAATGACCGTCTCCTCCAGCGGCGGCACGGTTGCCGGAACCTATACCTGGAACAGCGCCGTCAATTGCAACTGCGGCGAGGGAAATATCCTCACCTTCACGCCCACTTCGCCGCTCACGCCGAATACCGTCTACACAGTGAGCTACACCAGTGCTCTCACCGATACGGCAGGTAATGCCCTGGTGCCCGGATCCTTCACCTTCACTACCGTCGCCGGGTCTGACACCGTAACGAACACCTCGGGCTCCGACTTCACCAGCGTCAATCTGGGTTCGACCAACACTGCCCCATCCGGCTTGCTCAATGCTCCCACGAACTTTGCGCCGCGGATGAACTACTCGAAGCCGGTCAACCCGATCGACATCAATACCAGCACGCTGCTGCTCTACAACAACGACAGCGGCAAGTACATTCCGGGCACGGTCACAGTCGCTCCCAACGGATTGAGTGCGCAGTTCACGCCCAGCGTGGCGCTGCTTCCCAACACTTACTACCGCTTCTACCAGGCGGGCGGCAGCTACGACGCTGACGGCAATACCCTGAACGGCGTCAACGACTACTTCACCACTGGCACCAGTTCAGATACCACTGCGCCCACAGTGCTCTCAATCTCTCCGGCCAACAACGCCACTTCCGTGCCGTTGAACGCCGAGGTAATCGTGCACTTCAGCACGCCCATCGATCCCGACACGGTCAGCAACTCGGTCACAGTCACGCCTTCGGGCGGTTCGCCAGCATCGGAATCCTGCTCGCTGGCAAGCGATCAGGTAACCCTGATGTGCGCGGCAAGCACAGGCCTGCAGCCGGCTACCGTATACAGCGTCCAGGTCAGCGGCTTCTACGATGTCGCCGGCAATCTGGGCACCACCTTCAACAGCAGCTTCACCACAGCCTCGTCCCCCCTGGTGATCAACGTCTCGACGGGTCTGAATGCTGGCGGCAGCCTGATCACCACCAACAACACCCCCGATGCACACTGGATCGTGACGTTGACTGGCACTTCGGCGTCAGGGCCGACTTCGGATGAAGCGATCGGCTTGCTCGCAGCCACGACTACGAGCACACCGCCCTGCGTCCAGTCCGGCGGTGTATGCAGCACCCAGCCCCTGCTGGTGGTTGGCCAGGGAGACACCGGGTTCTACAGCTCATGGTCGGCCGACGGACCCACTTCGGACTGGATCAACATCTATCCGAACAGCACCACCGGGAGCACCTTTGGCGTCTATTCGACAACGTTCAACATTCCCGGCCCCACTGTGCCTGCGAACCTCTGCCTTGTGGGCGCCATGGGTATTGACGATAACGGAAAGCTGGCCCTGAACGGAACCATCATCACCGGCAATTACAACGACACCTATAATTTGTCGGCGACCGCGGCGCAGGTGAATGTTCCCATCTCCAGCGATCTCGTGGTGGGCACCAACACGCTGTCGCTGGTCTGGGGCTCGACGGATAACAGCTACGAAGCATTCCGGCTGCAGGGCACGATTGCAACCTGCGGCTCCACGTACGCGGGCGGCCTCACCATCGTCAGTGCAACGCCGACGTCGGGATCGTCCAGCGTTTCCACCGCCACGAACATCAAGTTCACTTTCAACCATTCGCTCGATCCGGCTACGGTCAATGCGACCACCTTGCCGGTGATGATCGGCTGGAACAGCAACCAGGAGATCGAGGGTACCTATGTTTTGAGCACCACCACGCTGCCCAACGATACGGTGACCTTCACTCCGGACAGCCCGTTCCCGACGAGCACGACGATCTACGTCGGCAACTGCTACGGCCCGTACGACTTGGCGGGAGAAACTCTCTATTCGGGCTGCTACACGGACCAGTTCTACTACTTCACCACCGGCGCCACGGCCACTGCAGCCGGATCCCCGTTCCAGGTGGTCGCCTTCTCGCCGGCCAATAATGCGACCAACGTGGGGCTCCGTACGCCGATTGCGGCCACATTCAACCGCTCCATTGACTTGAATTCTGTCAACAGCAACGACTACACGCTGTGGGAAGGCGATGGGACTAACCCGGCGGCCGAGCCTCCGCAAAACGGCCCGTGGTGCTCCGGCGGCAGCTACACGCATTCCCAAGACGACACGACCATCATCTTCAACTGCGGCATTCTGCCATCGAGCAGCACCATGACCGCGGAATTGAGCAGCGGCCTCACCGATTGGCAGGGCAACCCCCTGACTCCGGCCTATGCCAGCACGTTTACCACCAGCTATTACGACTCCAACACCAACGGCACCATCGTCTCGTACGCTCCGGGCAACGGTGCCAGCGGCGTGGCCGATAACCTGCCGCTCGTTCTTTACGGCAACCTGCCGTTCAACTCCACGAACCCCGCGGCCGGCATCGAGGTTGCGCAGAATGGCACGCCGCTTCCGGGCTCCGTGCAGGTGATCGATAACGGCTATACCCTGGTCTTCACGCCAAGTGCGACGCTTCAGCCGGGCGCGCTCATCCAGTGGTGGACCAACTCCGCACTCACAGACACAACCTACAGCACGCCGTTCAACACTGCTTCCGGCTACTTCTTTGTCGCCGCCAGCACCGCTACGCTTACGCCCACGGTAGAAACCATGTCGCCGACGAACGGCTCGGCGAACATCCCGCTCAACTCGTTCTTCGACGTGCAGTTCAACACGCCGCTGAACGCGAGCACCGTCATCCCGGCCAACGTCTTCCTCTACGACTCGACCACCGGTCTGCATCCCTCGGTCAACATGTCGCAGCCCGAGCCCAACGTGGTGCGGCTGGTTCCGACTAGCGCCCTGCCCGTCAACCATTACATCTACCTGAACGTGACGGCCAATCTGCAGAGCACGACCAGCGTCCCGGCGTCCGTTTGCACAAACTGCAAATACGTCTACACCGGCACAACCACGGATTCCACGTTGCCCACCATCGTGAGCTCGGTGCCCTTCAACGGGGCCACCGACGTGGGCATCAATGTGGATCCCGGCGTGGTCATCAGCAAGACCGTCGATCCGGTGAGCGTTACCTCGACCACCTTTACGGTGAGCAACGGCGGCACTCCTCTGGCGGGCAGCTTCTTCTTTAACAACACCAATACACGGATCCAGTTCGAGCCCAACACCGCTTTGCCAGCCAACACCGTCCTGACCATGACGCTCAACGGCGTGCTCGACACGGTGGGCAATTCCATCAACTTCACATCCAGCTTCACCACCGGCAACGGGCCCGACTACACGCGGCCGAGCGTGGTTTCAACCAGCGTCTCCAACTCGGCTACCGTTCCGGTCAACCCCAGCATCTCGATTCAGTTCAGCGAATCCATGGACGTGACCACGTTCAGCACCTACAACGGCTCAGGCAGTTGCGGCGACGTCTACATTTACGACACCTTGCTCGGCGCTTGCGTTCCCGCGACGCTTTCATCGAGCTCCGACCAGTCGATCTTCTACCTTGTGCCCACCTCGCCTCTGGCTGCCGGCCGCACCTATTACCTCTATGTGAATACCGGCGACGATCTGGCGGGCAATGAGTTGAATGGCTTCAGCACAACCTTCTATGCCGATCTCTCCGCCTCGCCCGCCACCACGGTTCTGGCTTTCAATCCGTCGAACGGCGCAACCGGAGTCGGCACCAACGCGATCATTGAGGCGGAGTTCTCTGCGCCCATCGATCCCACCACTCTCTCCGGTGTGACCCTCACGCACGGCGGGTCCACCATCGCCACCACAACAGTGCTGCAGTCGGGTGACACAGTGGTTCAACTTGTGCCCACGATCCCGCTCGCTGCCAACACCGTCTACTCGATCAACGTTACGGGCGTGAAGGACACCACAGAAGCCGCTGTGCCCGCGGCAAGCAGCACCTTCACCACGGGCGCAACCTTCGACACCAGCGCGCTGGCGATTGTGACCGTCTCACCGGCAACCAACTCGACGGTGGAAACCAACGTTACGCCACAAATCGAGTACAACAAACCGCTCAACCCAACCACGGTCAACAACAACACGTTCCGCCTGTACACAACGAATCCCAACACCGAGATACCCATCACCGTTACGCTCTCCGCGAATTTAAAGGTGGTCACGTTGACGCCTGTCTATCCGCTCGAGTCGGGCACGGAATATCAGTTCTCCGGAGGCTGGGGCAACGGACCGCAGGACGAGGACGGCAACTACCTGAACGCAGGGTGGTATTACTTCTACACCAGCACCGGGACGGATACGCATCCTCCCACGGTGACGGTGAGCCCGGCGAACGACGCCACGGGCATTCCGCTCAACGCTCAGGTGATTGCATTGGTCAGCGCTCAGGTCGACCCCACCACCGTCGGCCAGAACGCCATCAAGGTATCCACCGGCGGCAACCCCATTGCCGGAACAGTAACTCTGGTGAATAACCAGCAGATCAACTTCGCCCCCTCCAGTCCATTGGTTGCCGGGGACGTTTACACGGTATCTGTGGGCAACTTCACCGACGTAAACGGCAATAGCGTGACGCCTTCCAACACCTCGTTCACGGCGGGCACTGCGGCGACCACGCCAGGGCTCTCGTTAGTCCAATCCGACGATAACCCCGCCTATGGCGCAACCGGCGTGTCGCCCTCCACAACCATCACCCTGCAGTTTACCCAGAATCTCGATCCTGCAACCGTGAATACCAGCACACTGGAGGTCATGAACACCTGGAACTCCAACCAGGGCCTGCCCGGAACATGGGTCGTGAACCCCGCGCAGCCCAACCAGGTCACCTTCACGCCGGCCGAGCCCTTCCCATACGGCGCCCAGATATATGTGGGCGAGTGCGGCGGGCCTACCGATGTGCTGGGCGAAGTCTTCTATAACGGCAGTTGCTGGCAGCAGTACCTGGATGTATTCACCATCGTCAGCGGAACACAAGGCACACAAGGCACTCAGCCGTTGACCGTCATGTCCGTCAGCCCGGCGAACGGAGCCACGAATGTGCTTACCAACGCGCCGGTATCCGTCACCTTCAACAACCCGGTCACTTACAGCAGTTGGGATAGCGCCCCCAACAACATCCTTCTGTACGCAGGCCAGGGATCGCCGAGAACCGGCGGCAACATCACCATCTCAGCCGATGGCCGCACCCTGACCTTCAACGGCGGAGTTCTCAACAGCGGCACCACGTACACTCTCGATCTGCCTGCCGGCGGCATCACAGACGAATACGGCAGCTCGCTTACGAGCATTTACACCAGCACCTTCACCACGGCAAGCACGGAGTACGGCCAGGGCAACGGCAGCATAACGTCGACAAACCCGACGAACACGACCGGAGTTCCGACCGACAACCTGCTCACTCTCTACGTCAACCGGCCGGTCAATCCATCGACACTGGCTGGCAACCTGGTGGTCACCGTGAACGGGTCGGTCTACCCCGGCACCGTGACGGCGCAGGCCGGCGGTTATGAGGTGCAGTACACGCCCAACACGCCGTTCCCGAACAGCGCCACGGTCCAGTGGTGGTTCTCGAATGTCGAAGACGTGAACGGCGACCTCATCAACAGTGACAATGGCTACTTCTACACCGCTGCCGCGCCAGTTGCTTCCGGCGTGCCGCAGGTTGTCGCTTTGAGCCCTGTCGAAGGAGCGTCCAATGTACCGGCGAACGCCGAATTCGACATCGAATACAACATCCCGCTCCTGGCCTCCACGGTGAACAGCACCAACGTACGGGTCTACGACGGAAACACCGGCTACCTGCCGACGTCCGCGTATACCGTGACACAGCCTGAGCCGAACATCATTCGAGTGCAGGCGAACCCCGGGCCGTGGACCCTGAACACCGAGTTCTACACCTGCGTCGAGAGTGGCGTAACCAGCACTGCCACTCCCCCGGTGCCGGTTACGGGTAATTGCTGGACGGACTATTTCGATCCCACCCTCAATTCCGACACCACCCCCGGAACCCTCACCATCGGGCCGCCGAACGGCACATCGAATGTCGGCACCAACGCTTACTTCCTGGTGAGCTTCTCCAAGCCCTTTGATCAGGCCACGTTCAACTCGACCAATGTCCAGGTAACCACGGGTGGCAACCCGGTCGCCGGATCATGGTCCTACAGCACCTCTAACGGCATCACCGGCGAGTACTTCTATCCGGTGAACCCGTTGAACGCAAGCACCACCTATCAGGTGAGCGTAAGCGGAATATTGGATTACGCGGGCAACGCCTTCAACTCCGCAACGTCCACGTTTACCACCGGCGCCGCGCCCGACTTCACCACGCCCGGTATCACCCTCGACTTCCCGAGCAACCAAACGGGGGTTAGCACCACTGCATCCTTTACCTGCCACTACTCGGAGGCGATGGACCCGGCCACCATCACCTCATCGAACACCTACGTGTTCAGTGATGTGACCAATAGCGCGGTTCCAGCGATCATCACGCTCTCCGGGGACCTGATGTCGGCCACCATCACGCCCAACTCGCCACTGCCGGCAAACAGCGAGTTCTATTACCAGTGCTACTACGCCACCGATCTCACAGGTAACGGGCAGAGCAACGCCTATGCCTACTTCTACACCGGCAGTGGCCCCACCACCACCGGTCCGCAACTGGTTTACGCCAACCCGCCCAGCGGCTATACCAACGTGCCACTCAACTCGAACCAGGGCCCGTGGAATAGCACCAGCCTCGACCTGCTCTTCAACGAACCGGTTGCGACCGAGTCGCTGAGCAAGATCACCCTGACACCGACTAACCCGGCCGGCTCTGCGCTGCCCATCGGCGTCTACGCGCAGGACGGAAACTACATTGCATCCATCGCCCTGCCATACGCCTTGCAGCCGAACACAACCTACACCTTCAACTTCGCCGGCGTCACCGATTACAACGGCAATCCAGCCAGCGGAACCACCACCAGCAGCTTCACCACTGGGTCGAGCTTCGACTTTACCAACCCCGTCACCTCGTCCGAGGTACCTGTAAACGGGACCGGGAACACAGGAGCTCCGTTCTTCCCGGTCAACGGCCAGCCCTCGATCACCTTCAGCGAAGCCATCAACCCGGTGACGGTCAATCCCAGCAACGTTTACCTGCGTCTCCACAACAACACGAGCGTTACAGTGCCCGCTACGGTGAGCATCTCGGCTGACTACAAGACGGTCACCGTGACGCCTACCGCGCCGCTGCAGCCCTCAACCATCTACGACCTGCTGTACTATCCCAACAACTTCTACCTGTACGACATCGCTGGAAACTATGACGGCAACTACGCGGTGTTCTCCACCTTCACC
>JBAWFY010000086.1:0-2180 GCA_049592335.1 Occallatibacter sp. | reverse complement strand
AGCTGGAGGCGGTTAGAGTCACTGTGCCCGTGAAGCCGCCCGCGTCGGTCACCGTGATTGCGTCGGTCGCGCTCGATCCTTGCGTTACCGACAACGTTGCAGACGACGGTGTCAGCGTGAAGCTGGGAGTCGTGGTTCCTCCACCACTTAGCGGGAATTGAATGCTCTGCAACTCAGACAGTTTCAGAGTGCTGGGCGGAGTGGCATCGTAGTTGGCGTCGAGAAGCCCATATTCGTCTTCCCCATTCAGGGCCCAGTAGGTCCAGTTGAGTTGCGGGTTACTTTGCAAAAAGCTGACGAGGCTCTCGAACCACTGCCCCTGGCTGCCGGCTGCCGAGCTCTCGATATCCGTGCTCGTGTTGTCGGTTCCGAATTCTCCCAGCCACACCGGCGCAGTGCCGTTGACGCTGATGTATCCCCAATACTTGTTCCAAACTGCGTCCAGGCTGGCAGCGGTCGTGCTGCTAGTGAACCAGGGTTGCTGAAAGAGATTCGGACCGTAGTCGTGCGCCGAATAGACCAGCTGATTGGCTACGCTTAGTGTGACGGGATTGGTCGCTACGCCGATCAGGTTTCCGCCTTGCCATCCGCAGGTTCCGCTATAGCAATCGTTGCCTTCGACAAAGATGAGCAGATGAGGATTGATGGCCAGAACTGCGTTGCCGGCTGCGGTCGCGGCGACGGGCCAGTTCTGCGAGGTCAGGGTGGTCGGGCATCCGTTCGTCACGGTGTCTCCGGTCCAGCAGGAACCGCTTGTGGAACTGGAGCCGATAAGATGCGGTTCGTTGCGCAGGTCCATGCCGATGACTGTTGGATTGCCGTTGAAGGTGAACTGGCTGGCGCTGTAACGCGTGGCCATGGTCTGCCAGTCGGCAATCCAGTTGGACTGAGGATAGGCGCTGGTATACCAAAGGCCGCTGGCCTCGTTCGAGTCGCCGGCTTCCGAACGATGGTTATCGAGAATCACGCGCAGGCCGATCGATCCCGCGTAACTGACGATGGTATCCAGATCCTGCAGCGCGGTTGCGCCAACCAGCGCCTGGTTGACTGTAACGCCGTTGGCATTGTTCGTGTAATTGGTCGGCACCGGATCGCTCTCCACCATCTGGTTCGAGAAGGGGATGCGGATGACGTTGAACCCTAGGCTCTTGATGTCGTTCAACACGGTTTTGTAGTCCTCGGCCCACAGGCCGTGGGCCAGATAGTCGGGAGTTTCAAAGCCGTACCAGTTGATGCCGGCAATGCGTACTTCCGTGCCATTAGAATCGAGGACTTTGTTGCCGCTGGTGTGCCAATAGCCGGCGCCCTGGGCTGAGGCGGCGGGCGCCACGAATGCTGTAGCGAGAGCCAGAAAAGCTGCAGTCGCCGCTGCGCGTAAGGGGGACTGAATTCTGTTCAACATGATTGAATCTCCATTCATGGTTGCGCGAGTGCGTCCATTGCATTGAAAAGGGAGTTCCGTTCAGCGAAATCGCGGCGAGAAGCGATTCGAAGGCTTGTTTTGCCGTCTTCCCGATGCGTCTCGCACGAATGGTGCCGCAACCCGCATTGAAGCGGGACAAGCCGTTCGGCCTGTCCCGCATTCTGCGCGTACTGTGTCTAGTTGCAGGCGTGCCCGTTGACGGCGAAGGCCGTTGGCACTGCATTGGTGGTGTTGTTCCAAGAGCCATTGAAGCCCATGCCGTTGTAGCTGCTGCCCGCGGCGATGGAGCCGTTGTAGCTCATGTTGGTGACCGTTACGTTGGCTCCGCTTTGCGTCTCGTTGCCGTTCCACAATTCGGTCACCGTTTGGCCGTTGGCGAAGCTCCAGGTCAACGTCCAGCTGGTCCAGTTGGCGGTGCCGGTGTTGTCGATTGTGATGGCCGCGCCAAAGCCGCCCGGCCATTGGCTGCCGATGGTGTACACGACGTGGCAGTAGTTGCCGGACGTGGACGTCACCGTCAGCGTGACGGACGTACTTGCCGTGAGTGAACCGGAGGTTCCCGTGATGGTGATGAGATAATTTCCGGCGGCCACGGTTGAAGATACCGACAAGGTGAGCACGCTCGAAGTCGCCGATGAAGCCGGGCTAAACGAAGCGGTCACGCCCGTGGGCATTCCGGAAGCGGCGAAAGTTACGCTGCCAGTGAACGGGCTCACATCGGTCACCGTGATGGTATCGGTGCCGCTTGCGCCCTGGG
>JBAWFY010000085.1:0-4730 GCA_049592335.1 Occallatibacter sp. | reverse complement strand
CTGCTCTGCTGGCGACGGCCACGGGATGGATCGCGAGTTACCGGATTTTAGGATTGCGGCCATTGCAGGTGCTGCGGGAGGAATAAGGCACGGACCAGGGATTAGGGACTAGGGGCCAGGGAGTCTTCGGGGCGGAATGTGAACCGGCGCATTCGTCTGCGATTGCCCGTGAATGCCACGCGCAATGATGGTTTAATTGACATCAGCAAAGTGGATCCACACCGTTTCGACGTTCTCATCCTCGGCGCCGGCGCCGCGGGCCTGATGGCCGCGATTGAAGCCGGCCGCCGAGGCCGGCGTGTTGCGGTGCTCGAGCGCGCGAACCGCCCCGGCAAAAAGATTCTTATCTCCGGCGGCGGACGCTCGAACTTCACCAACCTGCACGCACGGCCAGACAACTTCTTCTCCGCCAATCCACATTTCGCCAAGTCGGCGCTGGCTCGCTACACACCCGCCGACTTCCTGCGCCTCGTCGAGCGTCACGGTATCGCCTGGCACGAGAAGACGTTGGGCCAACTGTTCTGCGACGGCTCCGCGCAACAGATCGTCGATATGCTCATGCGCGAGTGCATGGAAGCCGGCGTGCAGATGCTCGTCTCCAGCCATATCCACGAAGTTCGCCGCGACGATTCCCGCGGGGCATTCAGTGTGGCCGCGGGCAACGCGGTCTACACGGCGCCCGCTCTCATCGTCGCTACGGGCGGGCTGTCGATTCCTAAAATCGGCGCCACCGGTTTCGGCTACGATCTCGCGCGCCAGTTCGGCATTCCCATCGAACCGTGCCGCCCGGCGCTGGTTCCGCTGATCCTCTCCGGCGCGGAGCCCGCGCATTTCGCCGATCTCGCCGGCGTCTCTGCGCCGGTCCTCGCCACCGCAGGCAAGCGCAGCTTTCGCGAAAAGATGCTCTTTACGCATCGCGGCCTCAGCGGGCCGGCCATCCTGCAAATCTCTTCCTATTGGAAGCATCCGGAGCCTATTCGGATCGACTGGGCGGCGGATCGCGAACTGCTCGCGCCGCTGCGCGCGCCGAATGCCCGCCGCGATCTCAGCGCTCTCAAAGCGGCATTGCGTATGCATCTGCCCGCCCGCCTTGCCGACCAACTGGCGGAAGTGGCAGCGCCTCAGGGCTGGACCAACCGCGCGCTCGACGAACTGGAACGCCGCTTGCACAGCTTCGTCTTTACACCTGCCGGCACCGAGGGCTACGAGAAGGCCGAAGTGACCGCCGGGGGTGTCAGCACCGCCGCACTTTCTGCGCAGACCATGGAATGCCTCACAGTACCCGGCCTTTACTTTATTGGAGAAGTCGTTGACGTCACGGGCCAACTCGGCGGCTTCAATTTCCAATGGGCATGGGCTTCTGGCTGCGCCGCCGGCCGCGCGGTGTGATTTCTTTGTCATTACCGTGCGTTGCGCCTTAAAAGGCGTTGAGCAGCGAAGACCTGAATCTAGCGGCACGTCGAGTTTTCGAAGAGTATATTTAAGAGTAGAAGTTCTTCCTTCTCGCCTCTCGCATTCCAGGCTCTGCCTCAGACGAGCACCGTTCAACCGCGAAACCGAACGACTGGAGTTGCAATGAGCGTCCTAAAAAGATGCGGAGCAGTAGACCATCTAGCTATGGGGCATAACGAAAGGCGAGGTCTGCCCGGGCGAGCAGTACGAGCCGATAAGACCGATCGTGCCAATAAGATCAATCCAGCCAATAAGACCTATCCTTTAGAGATAGAGTTGGCAAGATCTCGGACGGAGAGATCGGCTTTCCATGAAGACTTCGTACTGGAACACTCGCTTAGCGGGCTGCGAATCACTGCGATGGACACGATTGGCAGTTTTTGAACCAGGACCACAATCGATTCCCATTGCGAGGGTGATCGCAGTTGGATCTGCGTCGGCGGATAGACCGATCTAGCGAGACGACGGTGAGCGAACGTCTTGCGTATAGTCGCAATCCAGCTTTGCGCATTCCCATGTCTCGACCTTCAGATCGCGGTTCACTGCAGAAAGGTGGAGCGACCCTCCGCAAAAGGGGCACTCTCGCGAAGATGTGCGCGATGCATCGAAGAGGCCCGCAGCGAAATCCGAATAGCCGTGACGGTCGCGGAAGATGCGATCGCAATCGCGGCGTTCGCACTGATGAAAGGATTGCGTGTCTTCCGATGCCGACTGCTCAAGCATGACACGTCGCATCGGACAATGGTGGAGATCGCACAAGGGAGAGAATTCTGTCTTCGAATGACGGTTCACGATTCCTCCATGGAGGAATCCACCCCGCCAGTCGCGATTGAGTGAAGCGGCAAGATGGAATCGGCCGGAGACAGGGCCGGGACTAACGATCCGCGCCGGTATCTGCCGAAGTGCGGAAGGATCGAGGCAGATCTGCCGGACTGAATTCCACTCCGTCGGCAACCAGTTGTTTCGCTGTCTCCGCAAGCGTCGACCGTTTCGAAAGCAACTTACCCTCCGCTTCCTTGCGATCGGCTATCGAAGCGAACTGCTCAAATTTGTCCAGGTAGACGAGTTTGCGATCGTAAAGATCGATTTCCTGGTGGAGCGAGCGGAGAAAGTATTTGTCGTGCGGCACGGGTTTCTTCATGAGGAGTTCCTCTGTGTAAAGATCGAGAATTGGCGGTTTCAAGCAAAGACCGGCGATGAATGGAGAACGTCGCTGGATCATGCTTGCGCAGAATGACTTCGTAAGCGACCCGATATGGGCAAGCGTCGCGTCACGTAAATCGGAAAAGCCGCGGCATCCTGAACGTCGAACGCGGCGGCTTTATCCACGCTGTAAGCACGTATCCTATCGGCCCCTGCCAAAGTTCCGCCGTCCTGCTCCACCAGAGTCCGTCTTCTTTCGTGCCTGGAAGCAGTTCTGGCAGTACACGGGACGGTCCCCTCGAGGCTCGAATGGCACAGTGGTTTGCTGGCCGCACCCGGCACAGATCACGGACGTACCCCGTGACTCACTGCGCTGGTATCCCCCGCCGCCCGACTGCTCCTGTTTCTTGGCTTGACGGCATTGTTTGCAGCGCTTAGGCGTCGAATATCCGCGTTCATTGAAGAAGGCCTGATCTTCAGAGGTAAACGTGAACGATTGCCCGCAATCGCTGCACATGAGTTCCTGATCCCCAGCCATGTATTTTCCTTTCGTTCTTGTTTCAAGTTTGTGTCGCGTTCGAAATACATCGAACCTGATGATGTGCGTTGGTTGCTGAAGATCGCGGTCCACCAACCCGTGGCAGCCGAGCGATTGGGAGAACTTCCTTGTCATCGGAGTCGTCCGGGGAGCCGAGTTCCGGAATCCTAAGACAAACCGGAAGGGGCCGGTAAGAGCTCGAAGCGAGCTCTTACCGAGGGTTGGATTCAGTTAGACGACCCGAACGTTCTCTGCCTGAAAGCCTTTGGGCCCTTTGACGACATCGAACTCGACCGTCTGGCCGTCCTTAAGCGAACGAAATCCCTCGCTCTTGATGGCTGAATGATGCACGAACACGTCTTCGCCGTTGGCGCGGCTCAGAAAGCCGAATCCCTTAGCATCGTTAAACCATTTCACCGTACCCTGTTCCATAACAATTCCTTTGTTGGGGTGATGTATCGCTGAACTCAAGTGGAATTGATTGCGAGTTGAGCGGGAAGGCAGAACAGGCAAGAACGCCAAGTCGGATTCGACGACCAGTGTATAGTGTATCACCCTTTGGGGGAAATTCCGGGTGGGAATGGAGTTCCGGCCCGTGGGAGCCAAGTGAGGCTGAGTATGGTTTCACACCCGTAGCGCTCGATTGGGGCTGTTGATTAGGAGAAAGGCTCTGACAGGCGTATGCTGACCGAAGAGGGGGTTCGGCAGGATTCTCTCCTCTCATTAGCCCTCCTCATCCTCGTGTTTCCGCCGCAATACTCGAAGAGCACCAAGCCTGTTCGAACGGACCACGCCAAGACGAGCCAGGCTCCGCAGCAAACGCACGACTACCGAGAATTGGGGCACACATGCGATCTCAACTGGTGTATTCGGCCGGGCTCAAAATCGAAAATCGTTTTTTGTTGTCCGCCATGGTGATGCGGGCGGTGCGCATGTTCCACGTCAACTCCCGCAGGACTGAAGACACTGTCAATCGCGTCTTCTCCGAGGTGTCCGAAGGCCGGTATCTCAATGTGAAATTGCCGGAGATCCATCCTCCTGCTGTGATCGAGGAACTACTGGTCCCGCTTGTTTGATCGGCCCCGCCTGTTTGATCGGCATTGATCTCTCTTAACGCGCGCAAGCGGAAACAGGATGGCGCTCTGGCGTCAAGAAGAACTGCGTAATATCGCCGCAGCACATGACCTACAGACCCAACATTCATCTTCACGTGTGAACTTAGCTGAAGGCGGATGGTCCGGTTGCCGCGGGGGAGCAAGTCGCGACGACAGGGGCGCCCCAGGTCCTGATTTTCGGACCTGGGAACCACAGACCCAGGCATTTACCGGCTAGAGGCCGACCACCCCGTCAACCCCAAAATCTCCGCACCTCGTACTGAAGCGCGGTCTATGCCACGTTCTCGCGTGTTGCGCCTGCATTTACATCGCGCACCCTGAAGTGCGTCATGCGAATGGAAAGCGCGCGTTCAATTTTGCGCAGATCGTTGCGCTCAGCCGGTCCGGCGAAGGTGGAAGCGACGCCCTTGGCCGAGGCACGGCCCGTGCGACCGACACGATGCACAAAATCTTCCGCCACTTTCGGTAGATCGAAGTTGACC
>JBAWFY010000084.1:0-2205 GCA_049592335.1 Occallatibacter sp. | reverse complement strand
GACAACGTCTACTACATTCCCGGCGGGCCGGCATACGACGCCATATCCAATACGTGGTCCATCAGCACCACACCGGTTTCAGGCAGCCTCTTCAGCCCCGCTAACCACCTTGAAGTTTCGCCGCGCGCCGATCTGCAGCTCGGCCCCAAAAACACGCTCACTCTGCGCTACCAGTTCTACCGCAATCACATGGTCGACAGCCTTAGCAATTCCACAACATTACCGGGCCAGGCCCAGTCCACGGATTCGATCGAGCATACCGTGCAGCTCGACGACACCGAGGCCATCAGCGACCGCCTCGTCAATGAAACACGATTCGAATACCGCCGCGCCAACACGAATTCGTCGCCCATCGGCGCGGTGCCTGCTTTCGATGTGACCTCGCCTTCTGCGCCAAGCCTGAATGTCGCGGGCACCTTCTCCGGTGGCGGCGATTCCAATCAGTTCAGCACCGAGCACACCGATCATTTCGAGTTGCAGAACTTCACCACGTTTACAAAAGGAGCCCAGACCATCAAGTTCGGCACATGGCTGCGCGACGATCGCGAGGCCTTGTCGAATAACAGCGACTTCAACGGCACCTTTACCTTCCCATCGGCAGAGGATTTCGTTGATACGGCGAACGGCGATGGCTACCACGCCAGCAAGCTCACCTACACCTATGGCCCCATTCCATTTCAGGCCAACGTCTTCAATGGCGCGCTCTTCGTCCAGGACGACTGGAGAGTGAACAAGAATCTCACGCTCTCAGGCGGCCTGCGCTGGGAGACGCAGAATCACATCGCCGATCACAGCGACTGGGCGCCCCGCGTTGCCTTTGCCTATGCGCTGGACGGCCACAAAAAAGGCACTGTCTCCAGGACCATCCTGCGCGGCGGCTTCGGATTCTTCTACGACCGCTTCTCAGTTTCGAATCTGATGAACATCGAGACACTAAACGGCGGCCCGAACAGCGAGACGCAAATCGTCATTCCCAACCCTCAATGCTTCAACATCCAAAGCCTGAGCCAGATTCCCGGCTACACTGGCCCCGCCAGCATCGCCTCGCTTTGCGGAACCCCCTCTTCCGAGGTCTACGCGATCTCGCCCGTTTATCGCTCGCCCTATATGGAGCAGCTCGGTCTGAGCCTCGAACGCCAGTTGACCAAGGCATCCACGCTCACCTTCACCTACATGCACTCCTCGGGTTTCCATCAACTCATCGTGCGCGACTCGAACGCCTATCTTCCCGGCGAGTATCAGATTGACCCGAACGATCCCAACGGCCCGCCGATCATCGATACCAGTATCAACAACGGCCAACGGCCGAATCCTAACCTGGGCGTCGTTGAGCAGTATTTCCCTGAGGCGATCTTCAACGAGAATCAGCTCATCGCCAACATCAATGCGCGCTTCTCCCCAAAACTGAGCCTCATGGGTTTCTACACCGCGAGTTGGGCCAACTCCGACGGTGGCAATGGTTCGAACCCTTCGAACTCCTACAACCTCATGCAGGATTACGGGCGCGCTCCATTTATTCATCCGCAGTGGCTTTTCCTGATGGGCAACTACACCGGACCCAAGGGAATCACTTTCAATCCCTTCCTCATCGCCGAGGCTGGCCATCCTTTTAACATTTCCTCGCCCTACGATCTGACCGGCGACAACTTCTTCAACGACCGGCCGTCGTATGCTGGTCCCTCGGCGGATCCAACCGACGTTGCGCAAACCAACTTCGGTGCACTCGACGTAGTGCCCGTGAACAACGAAAGCATCGTTCCAATTTCTCTTGGCGCCAGCCCATCGAACGTCGCCTTCAACCTCCGTATCGGCCGCTCCTTCGGCATCGGGCCAAAGGTCGCGTCATCGGCCGGCTCGCCTCCGGGCGGCGGAGGCGGCGGCCGTCGCGGACCCGGCGGGCCATTTGGTGGGCCTTTTGGCGGTGGCCGTGGCGGTCAGTTCGGTGGTGTGGCCAACACCGGCCACAAGTACTCGCTCAACTTCAACGTGCAGGCGCTGAATCTGTTCAACGACATCGACTTGGGCACGCCGCAGGGCGGCATCCAGCAGCCGGCCAAAAACCCCCTACCCGGCGGCCTCTATGGCCCTGGCCCAGAATTCGGCAAATCAACGGGATTGGCAGGTAACATCTTCTCCACCAGCTCAGCCGCACGGCGGGTTTACCTTCAGATGGCCTTCCAGTTTTAAGAACAGGGAGTAGAGAGT
>JBAWFY010000083.1:0-3383 GCA_049592335.1 Occallatibacter sp. | reverse complement strand
CATGGCAGCGGCGAAATAGCTCTCGTCGTTGAAATCGGACAACGCGCCGAGCACGCTGGTCAGAATGAGGGGAATGATCGCACAGGTCGAGAAGACCCCTCCGAATGTGTGGCTGCGGAGATGTCCCCGCCGCATGCGGCTTCCCAACTGAACACCGATGGTGATGCAGAACAGCGGCGGCCACAGGTTGATGAACAGCGCCGCGAGGTTGGCCAGTGGAGATCCAAACAGCAAAATGCGCAGGGGAGCTTCGGCATTCAGCTGCGCGGTTGTGGCCATCCAGATCATCGTGCCCAGCAGAATCGCGGTTTGAGCGAGGGGCGCGTACCCTGCGCGCGACATGATGGTTGCAATCAGCGTGAAAGCCAGCGCCAGCGCGAGAAGCGGCAGATAGATTCCAAAAAGTTGCTGGGGAAGGTAGCCAAAGCGAATCCTGAGATTCGCGGGCGCCACGTCCAGCGCGAACCGCGTTGTCCAGTTCACGCGAAATCCGTTTCCACTTTCTGTCATCGGCAGAGAGGTCGATGCGAATCCCAGGCGTGGATGGTTCACGTAGAGTTCGATTCCCGGCGTTCCACCGGGCCCCTTGGTTTTAGCCAGCTCTCGTGCCACTGGCGATAGATCCAGCACCGCCACAAGCGCAAGTCCGTCTTTCCGCAGCGCTCGGGGGCAGCGAACCGTGTTCTCTCCGGTCGTCTCCGGTTTCATGCCTGAGCAATGGAGAACTTGAGGCAACAGTGGAGCCAGATCCATTCCACCGTCCCGCGACCAGGCGTTAACGACGGCCTCTCCGCTCGTTTCTATGCCGACCTGCACGTTCAGGTCCTGATCCATGGGCACAACAGTCACCAATTGCGCCCGTCCTGCAGGAAACAGGAGGAAGCACAACGCTCCGGCAAAGGCACTCGCAGCAACCATCCGCATTGACATGTACCCCACCCGCCGCCCCACCCCTAAGCTAGGCACAGCCTCACGGGTGCTCGAGCGACCAAAACGGCAGCTTTCATACCGATCCGAACTTGCCGCATCTAGCTCAGCGCCGCAATTCCGCTTCGGCAGTCTACTCAGCTCGCACTAAATGGGCCTACTGTAACTCTGGGGAGGTCGCCGTGAACAGGGAAAAATCCAAACCATTTCAGCTGGGGTCCGGCGAGCTAACCGCAGACGGCTTAGTAATAAGGGCACGGCTTCAGCCGGGCCATAATGATCGCAAATCATGAGTTCGAGCCGGGGTGCCCCATCCTTTCGCGTTCTGCGCGTTTGGAGTTTAGAGCGGGAACGATTCTACCCGTTGACCGTGCGAATGAACTTGCCGCCCCCACAACAACCCGGCCACGGAGGGGCCAATCGAAAATAGCCCAGGCTGAAGTCCGCTTGCCGCGGCGAACAGACTTTAACCCCAGATGAGGATCAAGGAAAAATCCCCGCCCCGTAGGGCTGGCGCGAAAACTGCCTTTCATAACTCGCCCATCACCGGGAATACACGAATTTGTCCACCACGAGGGACCGGAATGCAGCCGCGGGAATAGTTGGGCTCTTGCACTCGCTTTTCAGCTTTGTATCGGGGCATGGCTTCAGCCGCGCCGCAAACTTAGCGGTGAACGGCTGGCTCAACGAGTGTGTTCCCTTATCACCGGCAGTTGAGAAATTACGGGCAGTCTGGATCTCTCCGATGGAAATGATTGAATCGTGATTTAACCCCTTCTCCTTGACGCTGCCCATATTGTCCACATTACAATCTGCGCATCGATCTCGGGGTCGATGCCACTGCCGCGAAATGCGCAGGTTGGGAGAATCGGATGCGGAAGAATCAAGTCAGGCTCATCGCTTTGGCCTTTGCTCTGTGGATTGTCTTCCCTGGCGCAGGCCGGCAGGCAGTTGCACAAGACGGAAAGGCCGCCTATCCGGCGATGGCTCCCCTGGATCAGTACCTGATATCTGACGAGAAATCCGAGATCGCGCTGGCTCGCAGTGCTGCGCCCGCTTCCATTTCCGATGGAGCCGAAGTGATGGTGCTGGGGCGCGAGGGATATAAAACCGCGGTCAAGGGCAGCAATGGCTTTCTCTGCATCGTGGAGCGGTCGTGGGCGCAGAATGAGGATGATTCGGAGTTCTGGAATCCGAAGATGCGCGCGCCCCATTGCTTCAACGCGCAAGCTGCGAAGAGCTTTGCGCCCATCTATCTGATGAAGACCAGGCTTGTGCTGGCAGGAAAATCGAAGCCTGAAATCGCGCAGGCAATCGCGACGGCACTGGATAAGAAAGAGCTGCCCGCGCTGGAACCTGGCGCGATGGCCTACATGATGTCGAAGCAGCAGTACCTGAACGACCGGGGCAAGAGCTGGCACCCGCACGTAATGTTCTATTCCCCTGGCGACATGACGAAGAGCTGGGCTGCCGATGATCCCAACTCACCTGTCATGGTGGCGAATGACCCGGAGGAACGTGTGACGATTCTGTTCGTCCTGGCGGATAAATGGTCGGACGGCACGGCGGCACCGTCGAATATGCCCTGATCCTCATCCGGCGGTTTTTAGACGAAACGTGTCGTAAGCAGAGGCCGCAGGCTCCAATTTCCGTCATTCCCAAACCTCATCATAAGCCGAGCCTACAAATGCATCGTTGACGCAATATCACCGAGTCGCCCACGTATCCCAGTTCGCCCCGTCAAGCGTGCAACTGGCCGCCCTCGGCCAGACAGGATGTAAAGGAACGCGAGTCGAGCGATGATGGTCCTAGCCGGTCGGATGACAGCTACAGCCCGCGCCGACATTGGTGCTCGATTTGAAGCCCGACCGTAAAGCGTGGGTCTGGGGTTGCGTACAGACGTGTGATGACGTTTGCCGGATTCCGGCGACGATCTCGATTGGGAGTTTGCTCTGATTCCGCCCCACCGCAGGTCGCTATTCTTCCTCTTCCTCGACAGGCCGCTTGGCGTTGGCGAGGATTTTCTCCGCGACCAGTTGCGGCACGAAGTCGTAGTGATCCATCTCCATGCGGTAGCTGCCTTTGCCCTGAGTCATCGAAGTGAGCTGCGTGCCGTAGGCGAGCATCTCGGCCATGGGGACCTCTGCATTGATGACCGTGGTGCGGCCCTTGGTATCCATGCCCTGCACGCGGCCACGGCGGGAGTTGAGATCGCCCATGAGGGTTCCGGCGAACTCGTCGGGGGCCTCGATGGCGACCTTCATGACGGGCTCAAGCAGCGCGGGCTTGCAAACCTCCATGGCTTTTTTGAAAGCGAGACGGCCGGCGGTTTTGAAACTGAGCTCGTTGGAGTCGACGTCGTGATAGCTGCCGTCGTAGACGGTGGCGCGGAAGTCGACAACGGGATAACCGGCGAGGTAGCCGCGGGCGGCTGATTCCTGGATTCCCTTTTCGAC
>JBAWFY010000082.1:0-4703 GCA_049592335.1 Occallatibacter sp. | reverse complement strand
GGATTCGTCCGCTGCTCAAGCGCCCCGCTGCCAAGCTCGACCCTGAAGTTCTCATCGCTCTCCGCCTCGGCGCATTTCAATTGCGGTTTCTAGATCGCATTCCCGACCACGCCGCGATCGATGAGAGCGTGGAGCTGACGAAACAATCGGGCCATCGCTTTGCCGCCGGGATGGTGAACGCCATTCTCCGCACTGCTGCGCAGGGCAGACTTTTGGACGAGAGCCGTGCAGACGCAGCAGCGCATCCCGCGTGGCTGGTCGAGCGCTGGACTGCTGCTTATGGCGAACAAGCCGCGCAAGCCATCTGCCGCCACGGTCAGAGCCAGCCACGCATGACGGTGCGGCTCAAAGATGCGGACGTTGAAGAGGAACTGCGTGGTGCAGGAATCGAACTCGAGCCCGGCAAACTGCTCACTGCGGCGCGTATCGTAGTTTCCGGCGATGTGACGGCCACGGCGGCGTTTCGCGACGACCGCGTGCGTGTCCAGGATGAGGGGTCACAGTTGATCGCTGAGCTAACGGCTCATGCCATCGAAACTCTCATCCAAAACCAGGAAAAGATTCTGGATGCGTGCGCGGCGCCGGGGGGCAAAACGCTCATCCTCGCCGAGCGTATTCCGCAAGCGCATATCTTG
This sequence comes from Occallatibacter sp., assembly GCA_049592335.1. Taxonomy (GTDB): domain Bacteria; phylum Acidobacteriota; class Terriglobia; order Terriglobales; family Acidobacteriaceae; genus Telmatobacter. The sequence continues at coordinate 4,068 of JBAWFY010000082.1, read as the reverse complement.
GCTTGCGAAGCCAGCCCGCGGCGGCTAACCGACCTGCGCACGCGACTCGCCCCGCACGCCGACCGCGTGGAGTGCCGGCTCGCCGACATGACCGAACTTGAAGATGACTTGATATACGATCTGGCCCTGGCCGACGTGCCGTGCAGCGGCACAGGCACGCTGGGCCGAAATCCCGAGATTCGCCACCGCCTTCAATTGCAAGATTTGCCTCGGCTTACCGAGCGCCAGCGCGCAATTCTTCGCGCAGCTTTGCGCGCCGTGCGCATCGGCGGTCGCGCGGTCTACTCAACGTGCTCGCTCGAGCCAGAGGAAAACGAGCAGGTGATCGCGGCTGTGCTTGCGGAGAATCGGAACATGCGGCAGATTTCGTTGGCCGCAATGATTGAGCAGCTTGAGCGCGATGGAACTCTCCGGCCCAACCGCGCGGAAATGCTTGAAAGCTGTCTTACGCCCAAGGGCGCATTGCGTCTGCTGCCCGGCACATTGCCGAGCGATGGATTTTTTATTGCGCTGATCGAAAAATCGGCCTGATCGACTGTTCAATGCCGGGTGCCCCACGTCCCATGCATTTGGGAACGTGGGACAGCACAAGCCTCAATACTCCGCTCTGAGCCCGACACAAATCCTGTGCGGATGCCCCTAAGCCGCCTCCGGCCCGAGTCGCAATGTCGCAAAATCGCGCCCCAGATACGCGCAGAGCGCTTCTACCACCAGATTATGATCGTCGCGCTGCGGCAAGCCTGACACCGTCACGCTGCCCACCACGCCCGCGCTCTCGACGATCAGCGGAAACCCGCCCCCACCGGCCGCATAATCCGCAACAGGAAGGCCGTAGCGATCGAGGAGTGTTGTGTTCTGCTTCTGGAGCGACAGTCCCATGGCATAGGAGCTGCGATGAAAGCGCGCCACCACGTTGTTCTTGCGGCGTACCCATTCCGCGTTGTCGGGCGTTGTGCCATCGAGAGCCGCATAGAAGAGTGGCTGCCCAAAGCGCCGCACATCGACAACCAGAGTGAGTTTCCGATCCACTGCCATGGTGCGGATGCGCGTGCCCAGCTCCCACGCAATCGCGGCATCAAGGCGCGGCAGGCCCAGTTCGCGCTCCTGAGCGGCAATCTTATCCAAGTCCTCGTTCAATCCCATGAGATTCGGTCTCCTGTTGTTCCCTATTTCACCACCGTAAATTGCACGGTCGTGTTTTCGTCAATGCGCGAGCCCGCTGCAGGCGATTGCGTCAGCACCTCGCCGGGCTTCTCGATGGGACCGATGGGCGCGACGCCGCTGCCCACGGGCGCGATCGGCACATTGACGAGGCTGGGCGGCCCGCTGCGAAGGCCCGCTTTCGCCAGTGCCGCGTTGGCGCTCGCGATCGGCCATCCTGTAAAGTCCGGCATCACATACCCGTCGGGAGTTTGATCGTCTGGCGCGGCGACGAGAAGGCTGACGCTCGGCTGCTCGATGCCTTGCGCGTGCGCCGGCGGATCCTGCGCCAGCACCGTACCCTCGGCGGCGGCTTTGTACGGGAGTCGCGCAATCTCGCCCACTTCGAGCCCCCCGCGGCGCAGCTCCAGCGAAGCCACGCGCTCATCCACGCCAACCGTATCGGGAACATCCACCTTTTGCGGGCCCAGGCTTTCGGCCACACGCACGTGCCACTCGCGGCGCACCACCGTGCCCGGAACCGGCGACTGCGAAAGGATGTGGCCCGCAGCGACGTCACCCGAATAGTAGCGGTTGTCAACATCCAGGTTTAGTCCAAGGCCCGCCGTCTCGCTCAGCGCATCGGCCACCGTCATGTCCTTGAGCGCCGGAACCTCGACCTCCGCGCCGTGAATGGCAAAGTGCATGGTGACAATGGCAGCCATCAGCGCCACGGCCACTAGCAACAGCAGCAACGAGGCTACTTGAAAGAAATTGGCGAGGACACGGGTATTCATGGGTTCGGAACGAGGGCGCGAAACTTTCCGCGAGCCCTATCGGGTATTATCCGTCACCGGCGCGGGATGGATGGCTGCGCCGCACGAATCCGCCAGTTCGCCCGCCGCGTTTGACAACCCTGCTTGCGCGCAATAGTATGAACGCCGAATTCGAACTAAGCTCGTTTCCATCGTATCTGCTGAATACCCTTTTCAGCGCGACTCGTTCCGAGGCAGCTACAACAACAGATTGCGGCCATCAATGGAGTTCGTGTTTCGATCGTTGAACACGACGCCCGGATGGTTTGCCGTAATTCTCTCGAGGTGCGGAATGCATTTTAGGTTTTGGATTGCCACGTCGTTCTTTGCCCTGACTGCCGCGGCCGGTGCTCACGCGGCTCCTGCTGCCGCAGACGCTCATCCGGCTCCCGCACGTCCGAAGATCACCGGCATTTCGCACCTGGCCGTATACACGTCGAATCCTGCGGCAACCGATCACTATTATCGCGAGGTCATCGGCCTGGTAAAGCTGCCCGATCCTGAGAACCCGCAGGGCGTTCGCTACGCACTCAGCGATACGCAGTTTGTCGAGGTGTTGCCCCTGCCGCCGGGATCGGGAATCAATCGTCTCGACCACGCTGCCTTTATCACCGAAAGCGCCGAGCAGCTCCGCCGCTATCTAGCGGCCAATCACTGGAAGACTCCCGACAAGATTAAGATAGGTTCCGACGGCAGCCGCTGGTTTGAAGTTCTCGACCCAGAAGGCAACAAAGTCCAGTTTGTTCAGCCGGGCCATCCCGCCAAGCCGCTTTCCGCGCCAAACGCGATCGGCCATCACATCATTCACATCGGCTATATGGTGCACTCGCGCGAAGCGGAAGATAAATTTTATCGCGCGCTGCTCGGCTTCCGTCCTTACTGGTACGGCGGCATGAAGGACGACAAAATTGACTGGGTAAGCCAGCAGACGCCCGACAGCCGTGACTGGCTCGAATACATGCTGGTCGACGATCCCGGCCCAGGCATTCCCAAAGATATGAGCCAGCATACGCTCGGCGTGCTCGACCATCTTTCGATTGGCGAGGTCAGCGTCGACGACGCCTTCGCCAAGCTCAAGACAAGCGGCAAACTAGCCGGCGTCGATGCCATGACGCACACGCAGATCGGCCGCGACGGCAAGGGGCAATACAATCTCTACGATCCGGACGGCATTCGCCTGGAGTTGATGAACTTCCATGCCACGGAGAAGCCCTGCTGCTCTTCGTTTACGGCGGACGATCCTGCGGAATAGCAATGGTCGATGTGCGATCTAACTGCCGGGTGCGGCTTCGCACCCGGCCGCATCCTTAAGCAGCCTGGCTCAGAATCGTGTCAATGCGCGCAAGCTCTTCCGCCGAGAAGTCCAGGTTGTTCAGCACGGCAATGTTTTGTTCAATCTGCTCCACGCGGCTGGCGCCGATCAGCGCCGAAGTGATTCGGCCACCGCGCAGCACCCAGGCTAAGGCCATCTGTGCCAGGCTCTGCCCGCGTTCTCCGGCTATTTGATTCAGCGCTCTTATCTGAGCCAGACGGCGATCGTCAATGTCTTTCTGTTTGAGAAATCCATGCGGTTTTGAGGCGCGCGAATCGGCTGGAATGCCTTCGAGATAGCGCCCAGTCAACAACCCTTGCGCCAGCGGACAGAAGGCGATCGATCCGATGCCCTGTTCCTCCAACGTATCGAGCAAGCCCTGTTCCGGCGTGCGCTCGAACATCGAGTATTTCGGCTGGTGAATCAGACACGGAGTGCCCAGCTCGCGCAAAATCCGTGCGGCCGCGGCGGTTTGCGATGGATTGTAGTTCGAAATGCCCGCATAAAGCGCTTTGCCGGAACGCACCGCCTGATCAAGCGCGAACATCGTCTCTTCGACTGGAGTTGCCGGATCGGGACGATGGGAATAGAAGATATCGACGTACTCAAGACCCATGCGTTTGAGGCTTTGATCCAGACTGGCGAGCAGATACTTGCGCGATCCCCAGTCGCCGTACGGCCCCGGCCACATATCGTACCCGGCCTTCGTGCTGATGATCAACTCGTCACGATATGGTTTGAGATCGAGACGCAGAATCTCGCCGAAGTTACTTTCCGCGCTCCCCGGCGGCGGTCCGTAGT
>JBAWFY010000081.1:0-8949 GCA_049592335.1 Occallatibacter sp. | reverse complement strand
GAACCGGCCCGCCCCGCATCGCGTAATCTGATCTTGAGCAAAATGTCCGACGCTTCCTCCCAACCCGATCCTCTGGAGCCTTTGAAAGAGGAACTCGATGCGCTGGCGCTGCCGGAGGACGCCGAAGAGTCGCTTTCCATCGCTCCGCCGGGACCGTCACCCGATCCCCTCATCCAGTTCGACCGTGTTTCCATCTCGTTCGACGGCCGGGCTGTCCTCGAGAACGTCAGTTTCTCCGTCCATCGCGGGCAAACCCTGTGCATTCTCGGCCGCAGCGGCGTTGGCAAATCCGTCTCGTTGCGCATGATCATGGGCTTTCTCAAGCCCGACTCGGGATCCATTCAGATCGAAGGCCAGGAAATCGCCAGCCTCGGCGAAGAGGGCATGCGCGCCATCCGCAAGCGCGTCACAATGGTCTTCCAGAACGGCGCTTTGTTCGACTCGCTCAGCGTACGGGAAAACGTGGCCTTCCCTCTGCGCGAACGCGGAGGCCTCGACGACGATCAGATCGACCAGCTCGTCGGCCGGCTCATCGGCCTCGTCGGCGCCGACGATGTCACCGAAGCCATGCCGGGCAGCCTCTCCACCGGGCGCAAGCGCGCCGTGGCCATGGCGCGGGCCCTGGCTGCGCAACCGGAAATCGTCCTCTACGACGAGCCCACAACCATGGTCGATCCCCTCATTGCCCGCCGCCTCGGCGGACTCATTCAGCGCCTCAAGCTTCAACTCGGCTTCACCAGCATCGTGGTCACCCACGACACGCGTTTTGCTCGCGAGCTGGCCGATGCAGTCCTTTTCCTGCATCAGGGCAAAGCGCTCTTTTTTGGCCCTCTCCAGAGCTTCCTTGCCTCCCGCGACCTCGACATCCAGCAGTTTCTGGCTCTCGATGCCTATCTAATGCCCTCTATATAAAGGTTTTATTGTATTTGTAACGATCGTACTGTAAGATGCACTTAAGTATGGGCCTGCTACGCTTCACCGTTCGGTAACTGGCTCTCGCTCTCTGTCGTAACCCGGAAACTTGCAATTCTCTTGCAGCCCATCGTTCTTGAGGGCGAATCTTGAAGAGGCTTTAGTGCGGTTCCTTTTGCGCAACCGGCTCGCGGCGACCATCACCAACTCCCCACGCCACGAGCTCTCAACAACCCGCAAGGGTTGGCTTTTTGAATAAATGTTTTTGTTTCGGGCTTTGAATCGCGTACCTGGGCCCTTGACTTCATACGAAATTCCGATCGCCATCGCGATCGAGCTCTGCGTGTGCCGGGATACCCAACGACCCGCTGGCGAGGCGTTATTGCAACACTGAGGTCTGCGTATATCTATGGCGAGTTCGGATTTTTGGCAGAGGCTCTCGACTTCCCTGACCTTGTCGGGCGACTGGGACGCCACGGCACAGGGCGGACCCACGCGGAATTCGCGGGGTACCGCCAGGCTTTGGATACTCCTCGATGTCTTGACGGTCTTTATCGCCACGGTTGTGACCACGGTCTTCGAATTCCATGTCACACCTCTGAACGGAGCCAGGGGTTTCTGGAGGGGAACCCTGTTTTTCGGCCATCCGACCTGGACTTTGCTCGCCCTGATGTGCGGCTTCACGATCACGCTCATCGTCACGAGCCGCCGCATGAGCCTCTATACTCCGGCGCGCCTGACCAATTTCCTGCATGAGCAAAGGCTCAGCGCGCAGGCATGTTTTACTTCCGGCCTGTTGCTCACCGGTGCGCTTTACATGGTGCGCGCCATTTATATTCCACGCAGCGTGGTGTTGATCACGGTGCTATTGGTCGCCGTCGGTCTGGGCCTGCGGCGGTTTGTTTATCGGGTGCTCCTCTATCGCCGCTTCGACCGCGGCCTGGATACGCGCAACGTGCTCATCGTCGGCACCGGACCCGAAGCCCAGGCGCTCCGCAACCATCTCGACAGCATCAAGCATCTGGGATACACCTTCAAGGGATTCGTGGAGGTCCCCGGCTCGGTTTGCCGCACGCCGGAAGCGCCGACCGATGTCGTCGCTACCCTCGATTTCCTTTTCCAGACCGCTCGCAAGCAGTTTATCGACGAGATCTTTTTTGCCGCGCCCTGCGAACGCCGCATCGTACAGGACGTACTGGAGCAGGCGCGCATGCATGGCCTCGATCTGCGCATCGTGCCCGAGGTCTATGACGGCGTGCCCGGGGCCGCCATCGAGTACATCGGCCAGTTCCCTACCATGCCGCTGCACCGCGGCCAAGTGCCCGAGCTTGGCCTTTTCTTCAAACGCGTCTTCGACACGGTCTTTTCCGTTCTCTCGCTGATCGCCCTGTCGCCGCTGCTCTTGGCCATCGCCTTCGCCATCAAGCTCGATTCGCGCGGGCCCGTCTTCTACGCCTCCGAGCGCATCGGCAAAAAAGGCGTGGTCTTCCGCTGCATCAAGTTCCGCACCATGGTCCGCGACGCCGATAAGCACCGCGCCGAGATCATGCACATGAACGAGCGCGACGGAGTACTCTTCAAAGTGGCAAACGATCCCCGCGTGACCCGCGTGGGACGTTTTTTACGCAAGTATTCGCTGGATGAGCTGCCGCAGTTCTTCAACGTTCTCTTGGGCGACATGAGCGTCGTCGGCCCGCGTCCGCCGCTGGCCGGCGAAGTGCATCGCTACGACCTTAGCCATCTCCGCCGTCTCGATGTCACTCCCGGAATCACCGGCCTCTGGCAGGTGCAGGCGCGCCAGGATCCCTCGTTCGACAGCTACGTTTCGCTCGACGTCTCCTACATCGACAACTGGAGCGTCTGGCTGGACTTCAAGATCATCATGCGTACGATCGCCGTGGTCTTTCAAGGCACCGGCTCGTAGCATCCCGCTTCGGCGAATCTCCAGGGTCAGAAAATCCCGTACCGTTCCGCGCCGACAACTTCCGAAGTTTGCATGGCCACGAGTTCGGCTGGTTCCATCCTGCCAATTTCCGGCGATTCCATCCTGGAGTCCTCGGACGATCCGTTGGAATTCTCCGTCGATTCTGCGCTCGAGACCTCCGGCGTCGCCGCCTTCGTCTCTTCACTCTTGGCCGCTTCATTCAGGCTCTTGTTCGCGTCTTCGGCCTCCGGCTTAGGGTCCGAAGCAACCGCGCGTATGGGGCACTTCTTCACTCCAAGATTGTTGATCGCATAATCGACATACGGCGACCTCAGCTCCGGAATCTCTCCCAGAAAACGGCACGTCGCCACCACCTGGTCCACGATGAACTTGGGATGATAGGCGGCAAGCTCCATGCCCATCTCCTCCTTCACCAGGTACACGATGTACTTGAACACATCCTCGCGCAGCGCCAAGCCGTGACGTCCGCACTCTCTCTCGAAGATCGACCGGTAATACACAAGGTTCGGCGGGTTCACCTCGATCTTGTAAGGCAGCCGACGCAGAAAGGCCGGATCCATCAGCTTCTCCGGCTCCAGGTTGGTGGAGAAGATGACAAGTTCCTCGAAGGGAATGCTGAAGGTCTTGCCGGTGTGCAGTTTGAGATAGTCGACGCGGTTTTCCAGCGGCACGATCCAGCGATTCAGCAGGCTGGCGGGGCTCACAAGCTGCCGCCCGAAGTCGTCGATGAAGAAACAGCCGCCCAGCGCCTTCATGTGCAGCGGCGCTTCGTAGTAGTGGCCCTCGCGGTCGTAGCGCATATCCAGCATTTCCAGCGTCAATTCGCCGCCGGTAATCACGAAGGGTCTGCGGCACGATACCCAGCGCATGTCGTAGGTTTCGCGCCGGATGAATGACTCGCCGTCGTCTTTCTTCTCCGTCTCTGTGCTCACCCCGATGTGAACCCTGGGATCGTGGAAGCGAATAATCTGTCCCTCGATCCAGATCGCGTAGGGCACATGGATGACGTCGCTGAAGACGCTGGCGAAACTCAGAGCGACAGATGTCTTGCCGTTTCCCGGAGTCCCATAGAGCAAAATCGCGCGGCCGGAATTCAGCGCCGGCCCGATCTGTTCCACAATGTCGTCGGCAAGAACCAGATCTTTCACCGCAGCGCGAACGCGATCCGGGGAAATCCTCTCGTTGGTCGGCTTCTGCAGAGCCATCATCTCTACAAAGTCCGCCAGCGGCACCGGTGCCGGGCCAACATATCCTGACCGGCTCATCTGGTCCACGGTCCAGCGCCGTCCCTCTTCCGTCAGCGCATAGACAATCCCGACCGCACTCTGCGGGTTGCGCGTTCCCAGCGTGTAGAGCAATTGCCGGTCGATGGCCATCCGGGTCAAGTCGTTGACGATCTGCGGCGCTAGTTTGAGCGCCTCTATGTATTGTGGGACGGTGGTCAGCGCTGAGGTATAAATCGCTTTCATCAGCAGAGCCAGCAATTCCGTTTCGTCGATGCCGGTCTCCGCAATGTTCTTCGGTTCCTTCGGAGTGCGATGGATGAACCGGTCCAGAGTACGTTGGTCGATAGCCCCGATCGCGACAAGGTTATCGCCAAGGCGTCTGCCCTCGCTCCGCATACGCTCGAGCGCCCGGGTCACGTCCTCTTCCTTGATCAGCTTTGCCTTGATTAGCAGGTCGCCTAAACGATTACGGGATTCGATGGGGTCCTCCACGGCAGCCAATCTGCCTTATACCTCTGGCTCAATCTTGCGTTTCTTGAGGGGGATGTGGCTGTGATGTAAGTTACCTCGGCACTAAACAGATTAAGTGGCCTCCAAACACCCCCGAAATAACCCGTTTGTGGGGGGCGGAATCACCAGAATGTCGCGTTTCCATTCCGTTGTGACATGCAGTACAGAGAGGGAACCCTGCGGCAAAATCGCTCAGCGGTAGCCGTACGGCACTCAGCCGGAGGGAGTTACGCCCGAGCCCCGGCATCGTTTTGGGGGGGCATCGTTTTTGGCTGAGATGCCAATCGAGGGTCGGCGCACCGGCCCCTCTGCGCATTCCCCGCCATTTAAACTAGAGGTGTGAAGATCGCCCTGGCCCAGATCGATCCTACTGTCGGTGATTTCACGGGGAATCTCGAAAAGATCGCCGCCGCCAGCCGTCGCGCTGCGGACCAGGGCGCGCGCCTCGCTGTCTTCTCCGAGCTTGGCCTCTGCGGCTACCCTCCTGCCGACCTGCTCGAGAAGCCCAGTTTCCTTAACCGTTGCCGTGCCGCTGTGGATGAGCTTGCCGCCGCCACGCGCGATCTTCCCACCGCGGTTCTCGCTGGCGTTGCGCTGCCCAACCCGCGCGAAGACGGGAAAAACGGCAACCTCGCCGGCCGCTCTTCGTCCGCAGGCTGGAAACCGGCCGTCAACGCAGCCGTCCTTCTCGACAAGGGCCAACTGATCCTCGAACAGCACAAGAGGCTCCTGCCCTTCTACGACGTCTTCGACGAGCAGCGCTACTTTTCGCCCGCCAATTCGCAAAAAGTGATCGAACTCGAAGGCGTGCGTCTCGCCATCACCATCTGCGAGGATGCCTGGAACGACAAGAACTACTGGCCGCGCCGCCTCTATGCCGTCGACCCCATGGAAGAGCTGATGCGCCAGCAGCCGGCCCTGCACATCAACCTTTCCTCGTCGCCCTATTGGCACAACAAACGCACCCTGCGCCGCGAGATGCTGGCCTCCATTGCCCGCCGTGACGGCATTCCTGTGTTGCTATGCAATCAGGTGGGCGGCAACGACAGCCTCATCTTCGACGGCTCATCTCTGGCCCTCGACGCGCGCGGCGAACTCATCGCCCAGGCCGCTTCCTTCGCCGAAGATCTGATCGTCGTTGACCCTTTCCACGCCGCTCCCATTCCGCCTCCCGAAGACGACGCAACCGAAGCCGCTTACCGCGCTCTCGTTCTCGGCACGCGCGATTATGTGCGCAAATGCGGCTTCTCCAAAGCCATCATTGGCCTCAGCGGAGGCATCGACTCCGCTCTCGTGGCCGCCATCGCCGCCGAAGCCCTCGGCCCGGAAAACGTCATTGCCATCGGCATGCCCAGCCCCTATTCCTCCCAAGGCTCCATCGACGATAGCCGCCAGCTCGCCGCCAATCTCGGCATCCGCTTTGAGACCATCTCCATCACCTCCACCTTCGCAGAGTTCACCCGCTCGCTTGCGCCTCTCTTTCGCGGATTGCCCGAAGACATCACCGAAGAAAACATCCAGCCGCGCATTCGCGGAACCATCCTCATGGCGCTTTCGAATAAGTTCGGCGCCCTGGTGCTCACCACCGGCAACAAGTCTGAAATGGCCGTTGGTTATTGCACTCTCTACGGCGACATGGTCGGCGCTCTCGCCGTCATCGGCGATCTGGTCAAGACACGCGTGTACGCCGTTTGCAACTGGCTCAACCGAGACCAGGAAAAAATACCCGCGGCCATCCTCACCAAGCCGCCCTCCGCCGAACTCCGCCCCGGCCAGATCGACACCGATTCCCTTCCGCCCTACGACGTGCTCGATCCCATCGTCGAAGCCTACGTCGAGCGCTACGAAACGCCGGAGCGCATCGCCCAGGAGCACGGCCTCCCGCTCGATCTAGTCTGCCAGGTAGTGCGCCTCATCGAGCGCTCCGAGTACAAACGCCAGCAAGCCGCCCCGGTCCTCAAGCTCACACAGAAATCCTTTGGCATGGGCCGTCGCTTCCCCATCGCCGTCAAAGTGCAGGTGTGAAGAATCTGGAGTGAAGAAGGTGAAAAGAGTGAAAAAGCGGATCGACAGACCCCTTCCTCACTCACTTCACTTCTTTCACTGCTTTCACTCCCTTCACTCTTCTCTGTTCCCCGCCCCAACCCCGCGTTATAAGCTAAAGTCAGGGAGTTTTCCCGCCTCAAAGGAGCACCTCTTGATCCGTCCGCTAGCCCGCTCTCTTAGCACCGCCGCGCTGATAGCCCTCTTCATTCCGGTCATCCAGGCAGCTGCCCAGCAGCATGTACCGCCCGCGCCCGATTCCAGCGCCCCCGAAGCGCCCGCCGCGCAGGGGCAAACTTCCGCCGAGCCCTCCGCGCCCACTCCATCTGCCGCTCCCGATTTTCCCAAGCCCGACCCAGCCAGCTTTACCGCTGCATCCCCCACCAAGGAAACCGTCGACGCCTTCCTCACTGCCATCTGGGGCTGGGACGATAATCGCGTCTGGCAAGTCGAAGCCATCCTCAAAACTGCCGCAGAGGGCATGAGCAAAGTGGTCGTCTACGTCGGCGACAAAACCGGCAAGCAGAAACCCGGGGGGATCGTCTTCTTTGTCACGCCCGACGGCAAGCATGTGATCGTGAACGACTCCGTCATTAATTTTGGCGAGCATCCATTCGCCGATTACCGCCAGATCATCCAGGATCGCGCCAACGGCCCCTATCGCGGCTCTGCCTCGAAGGAATTTGAGATTGCGGAGTTTGCCGATTTCCAGTGCCCGCATTGCAAAGAGGCGCAGGCCAACATGGACAAGCTGGCCGCCGACTTTCCCAAGGTGCGCATCGTTTTCGAGAATTTTCCGATTGCAGCGATCCATCCTCAGTCGGTCCGGGCGGCCGAGTACGGCGTTTGCGTGAATAAGATGGGCGGAAGCGATGCCTTTTTCAAGTACGCCCCCGCCGTGTTCGACGGTCAGGACGGCCTCGCCACCGCCGACGGCGCCACACTCACCATCAACAGCGCCGTCATCAAAGCCGGGCTCGATCCGGAAAAGGTCTCAGCCTGCGCTGCCGATCCTGCCATCAAGGCCCAGATCGATGCCTCCATGAAGCTCGCCACCGACCTCAACATCGAGGGGGTTCCTACGCTGGTCATTAACGGCCGTGAAGTTTCACCCAACACTCCTTACGATGATTTGAAGCAGATTATTGAATACCAGGCCAAGATGGACGGCATCACCCTCCAGTAAGTCGCGCCCGCTCCCCCGTCCTGGCTCTCAGGACGGGGGCCTTCCCTCCCCCAAAGACCCCGTTCGGTTTTGTTGACTGCTGTATACGCAATGCCCGGTCAAGCGCGCCGGAGGCGCAGTGTTTGTTAGCCCCGCGCTTCAGCGTGGGGAAAGTGGATTTCCACCAATGGATTTCGGAGTCCCGTAGGGACGGCGCGACGACATCTCTTTTGACAGAATCAAGAGCTGAGGAATCTTCCCCGCGCGTACGCGCCGGCGAATGCTCTGCGCTTTGCCGCTGAGCGATTCGAGCCACATGGCTCAAGGCAACTTCGGGGAGTGTATATTGAATGTGGTTTATTGAACAACCAGCCGTAAGAGGATCTGGCTTATGACGAATGGCGCAACGTCGACAGGCGATCTTGTTGACTCTCGCTTCAAGCTCTCCGTGGTGATGCCCGTATACAACGAGCGCGCGACTCTGCGGGCAGTCGTCGAACGCGTTCTCGGACTGCCTCTGGATATCGAGTTGATTTGCGTAGATGACGGATCGAGGGACGGATCGGTCGAAATTCTCAAGGAGCTCGCAACGCAATATCGGCAATTACGCTTCCTGGAGCAGCCGCACAACATGGGTAAGGGAGCGGCGCTGCGCCGCGGCATCGCGGAAGCCACCGGTGATTATGTGATCGTCCAGGACGCCGACCTCGAATACGATCCGCAGGAATATCACCACCTGCTTGAGCCGCTGGTTGCGGGCAAGGCGGATGTGGTTTACGGTTCGCGCTTCATGGGCGCCGCTCCGCACCGCGTGCTCTACTTCTGGCATTCGGTCGGAAACTCGCTGCTCACTTTGCTCTCGAACTGCCTCACCAACATCAACCTCACAGACATGGAAACCTGCTACAAGATGTTTCGCCGCGAGATCATCCAGTCCATTCCGATCGAGGAAAACCGCTTCGGATTCGAGCCGGAGATCACGGTCAAGATCGCCCGCCGGCATCTGCGAATCTACGAGGTCGGCATCAGCTACTGGGGCCGCACCTACGAAGAAGGCAAAAAAATCGGCTGGAAAGACGGCTTCCGCGCCCTCTGGTGCCTGTTAAAGTACACCTTGAAGGAGCCCAGCCAACGGAAGCGCTGAATAC
>JBAWFY010000080.1:0-3214 GCA_049592335.1 Occallatibacter sp. | reverse complement strand
ACCTTCTGGATGGCGTTGACGACGGTGATGGTGTTGGCGCCCGGCTGGCGCTGAATGTTGAGGATGACGGCGGGCGTGAGCGAAGGGCCGGACGAACCATTCGGGTAGCCCATCCATGCAGCCTGCTTGGTGTTTTCGACGCCGTTCACCACATTGGCGACGTTTTTGACAAAGATGGGCGAGCCATTGGTGTAGGCGATTACGACATTCTTGTAGTCGTCGGCCGTGGAGATCTGATCGTTGGCGTCGATCTGATAGTCCTGGCGCGGACCGTCGAAGTTGCCCTTGGCGGAGTTGACGCTGGCCTGCGTCAGTGCCGAGCGCACATCCTCCATGTTGAGGCCGTAAGAGGAAAGCTGCACCGGATTCACCTGGATGCGCACCGCCGGCTTTTGCCCGCCGCTGATGCTCACCAGGCCCACGCCGGCCATCTGCGAGAGCTTGGGCGCCAGGCGCGTGTCCACCATGTCTTCGACCTGCGATAACGGCATGCTGTCGGAGCTGATGGCGAAGGTGAGGACGGGCGCGTCGGCAGGATTGGTCTTGTTATAGACGGGCGGCACCGGCAGGTCGGAGGGCAGAAACGTCTGGCCGCCGTTGATGGACGATTGCACCTCTTCCTCGGCCACGTCGAGGGAGAGGGAGAGCGAGAACTGCAACACGATGACCGAGACGCCGCCGGCGCTGGTCGAGGTCATCTGGCTCAGACCCTGCATCTGGCCGAACTGGCGCTCGAGCGGCGCCGTGATGGTGGTGGCGACCACGTCGGGGCTCGCGCCGGGATAGAAGGTGAGCACCTGGATCGTCGGATAATCGACTTCCGGCAGAGCCGAGACCGGCAGCTGGAAAAATGCGACGATGCCCACCAGCAGAATTGCGGCCATCAGCAGGGACGTAGCGACAGGCCGCAGAATAAAGGGGCGGGATGGGCTCATGGAGCGTCCTCTGTGGTGTCGGCGGAAGTGGACGGGATGTTCACCGGCGATTGCGTCACCGGCGAGCCATCGATCAATTTCTGGAAGCTGCTGTTGGCCACGACATCACCGGGATTGAGGCCGGATGTCACGACGGAGTTGCCTTGATCGGAGATACCGACTTTCACCGTTCTCATGACGGCCTTGCCTGCCGGCTGTTTGCCGGAGGCGTTCCCTTGGTTGCCGCCGCTGCCAGAAGCTCCGGTTCCACTGTGATGGCCGCCTTGACCTCCGCCATTTGCACGGGGCGCCGCACTGCCTGGAGCGCTCGGCGTGAGTCCCTGAACTAAATACACGAAGTCGGTAGCGCCATTGTGCTGGATGGCCGACGACGGCACGAGAGTCTGGTTGTCGAGCGTCTTCACCAGTAAGCGCGTGTTGACGAACTCATTCGGGTAAAGATATCCCTTGGCATTGTCGAACTCGGCGCGCAGCTTGACGGTTCCCGTTGCGGTATCGATCTGGTTGTCGACAGTGACCAGCCGCCCTGTGGCAATCAGGTTGGTGTTGGTGCGATCGTAGGCCAGAACCGTAAGAGATTTGGCGCCGTGCATCTGCTGGAGAACCTGCTGCAGGCTGTCTTCGGCAAGCGTAAAGATCACTGTGACGGGCTGGACCTGGGTGATCACGACCAGCGTGGTGGAAGAGTTTGCCGTAACCAGGTTGCCGGGATCGACCAGGCGAAGACCGACGCGGCCGTTAATGGGCGATTTGATGTGGCAGAAGTCCACCTGCACCGTGTCGTACTTCACGGTGCCCTCATCGTTCTTCACTGTGCCCTGGTCCTGGAGCGCCAGCTTTTCCTGGTCCTCAAGAGTTTGACGCGGGATGGCGTTTTTGGCCCACGCGTCCTGATAGCGTTTCAAGTCCATCTGCGCCTCGGCCAGCAGGTTCTGGTCGCGATCGAGCGCCCCCTGTGCCTGCTCGAGCTGCGCCTGATACGGCCGGTCGTCGATATCGACGAGCGGGTCGCCCTTGTGCACGTATTGGCCTTCGCGATAGTGCACCGCGGTGATTACACCGGTGATCTGCGCGGTGATGTTGTCGGTATAGAGAGGCGTGACCGTGCCGATGGCGTCAAGATAGATGCCGATGCTGCCCTTGGTAGCGGTGGCCAGAGTCACAGGCACGGGGCCGGCCATTGCGCCGCGGCGATTGGCGCCCGGCGCGCCCGGGGCTGCGCCCGCGCTGTGCTGCTTGTAGACCCAGAAGAACAGAAGTCCGAAGGCCACGAGGACAATGACCCAGATCCAGAGATGACGGCGCTTTTTTTCTGGATAGGAGGGCTTAAAGTCCGTGGCAGGGCGCGAAACAGGCAAACGTTGATCCATCGTCTTTTTTTCTCGATCGTTAGAGTGAAATCATCTGCTTGTCAGGAACATTTTCTCACACGCAAAATGGCGCGATGACAGGAGAAAAGCCGCCTGGGAACGCGGTGGCCCGAGCGGTTGAAAGACAGCGCAGCGAACGGCTTGCAACCAGGGCGCCGAGCAGAATTGGAAGGTTCGTGTACGCACAGTTCCGTCGCCCAGGCGGTGCTGCGTGCCAAGTCGTTTAATGGACGGGTTTGGGCGGGAAATAGTTGCACTCGTAACGGTTTTCACAGACCGGCCCGGACAGAGCCTGATGAAGCTGAAATCGATGGGCGTGCCAATGCAGCAAAAGAAATCAGCTCGATGCCGGGAAACTCGTGAATCGCGGGCAGGGCCTGGCGCTCGACATCGCGCGAGGCGCGCAGACGGGTGCGCACGTTGTCCAGCTCGGTGTCGTTGTAGCCCGGATGCGTGACCAGCTCCCAGATGCCCGCCGGAAGCAGCCGCAGCAGCGAGCGCAAAGTGGAGCCATCGAGAGTCCCTGTGCCGGCCACGGCGATGGTTCCGTCGCTGGTCGCGAAGCCCTCCTGGGCAATGATCTGCCGTGAGGGCGACGCAAGCGGGCTCAAGGCCGCCACCTGGGCCACTCGCGCCAGCGAGGCTCCCATTGCGGCGCGCATCGCCCAATCGGGCTCAAAAGGATGCCGCACCGCGTGAATGCCCGCGGCCCGGGCAGCACCGAGCACCGGGCGCAGCACCGCAGGGAAGACGTGCACATGCTTGTGCGTGTCGATGTGCGTCAGGCGCACTCCGCTGCGCTGCAGGTGAGCGATCTGCGCCGCGGCCTCGATGGCGATTTCCTGGGCCCGGATACCCCCCGTGAAAAGCCGCAGCAGAAATGCTGCAAGAGTGGGCAGGAACCGACCA
>JBAWFY010000079.1:0-6632 GCA_049592335.1 Occallatibacter sp. | reverse complement strand
TTTTTTCAATTGTTGTTCCGGCGTAGCCGGGAAATCTTTTTAGGGAATAGGGAGTAGCCAATAGGGAGTAGAAGGCCGGTTCAACGTCGAGGCCGCTATTCCCTACTGGCTACTCACTGTCTTTACGCGCTGGCCGGGGCCGGTTCGGCCGAGGCTGCTGCGGCCGGGGCAGTGGCGACGGGGGCAGTGGCGACGGGGGCTGCTGCTACGGGGTGAGCCGCGGGTTCGGCATTCGCCGAACGGCGCACGCCGCGCAGAGCTTTCACCTTGGCGAGGCGCTTCTCTTCCTCGTCCATGCGTACGGTGATGAACTTGATCACCTGCTCGGTGACGCGCAGACGGCGCTCCAGCTCAAGAACCACGGGGCCTGTGGCTTCAACGGTGAGCAGAATGAAATTGCCATCGTTAAACTTGCGCACTTGGTAAGCCAGCTTGCGGCGGCCCATCTTTTCGACCGACTTGACCGTGCCGCCGCCGCTTTTCACGGTGTTGGTCAGGCTCTCGATCAGCTTGTCGGCTTCTTCGTCCTCCACATCGGGACGGACGATAAACATCACTTCATAGACACGTTGCATTCGGTGTTCCTCACAGTGACAGTGATTAGTGGTCAGTGGTTAGTGATCAGTCGCCCGTTCGTGCGAGCTAGCTTTTCTGATCTCTGGACCCTGTTCCCGAATCCTTGTCGTTATCCTTCCGGTTAAATTCGTTCATTGCGGCTGACGGTCCTTGTTCGAGGATGCGGCGCGTGGCTGTTGCCACCCGATCGAGCACCTCGTCGAGCACTGTCAGATCCGCCTTGCGCATGGGCGAGAGCAGATAATCCCTGCCCGGCCGTTTTCCGCCTGCAGCCGCAATGGCTTCAGGAGGTAAGTCCGGCCCCACGCCGATCCGCAAGCGCAACCACTCTTGCGTGCCCAGGGCGGCGGTGACGCTGCGGGCTCCGTTGTGCCCGGCGGGCGAACCGCGCTCCCTGATCTTGAAGGTTCCCAGCACCAGGTCGAGCTCGTCGTAGATCACGAGCAAATCCTGCGATGGATCAGCTTCAAATTCCTCAACCAGAGCGGCCACGGATGCTCCGCTCAGGTTCATAAACGTCTCCGGCTTGGCTAAGACCACTGGGCGTCCTGCAATTCTGCAGGTTGCCGTCATGGCCCGGCAGCGCCGGTTCTGCACCACAACGCCCTCTTGCTGAGCGATGCGATCGATGGCCATGAATCCCGCGTTGTGCGGGGTCCATACGTACTCGAGACCGGGATTGCCAAGTCCCACGATCAGAAAAGGACCGCTTCGGGTTGGTGGCCCGGAGCCTCCGGCGAGAGTTTTCGTCTCGCCGGAACGACCGATCTCGCTTGCATCCGCCAAGGTCTACTTCTTTGCCGGCGCTTCAGCCTTCTTCGCCGCGTCGCCTTCGGCCTTGCCCTTCTTCATCACTTCAGGCTCAGCCGGCGCGGCCCCAGCAGTACCCGGCGCAGCCGCTCCAGCCGCCGCCGCAGCCTCGCCCTCAGCCGGGGCAGCAACCACTTCCTCGCGGATGTGGACAACGTGCGCCACGGTGGCATCTTCCGCGGTCAGATACTTGATCTTGTCGGAGTGAGGCAATCCGTTCACGCGGATGACTTGGTGCATCGCCAGCTCACTCACATCCACGTCGATGTGGCCGGGAATGTCAGCCGGCAGGCACTCGATTTCAACTTCGCGCAGCACCTGGTCCAGAATGCCGCCCTCGGCCTTGACGCCGATTGGCGTGCCCAGCAGCTTGACGCGCACACGCACGCGCAGTGCCTTGTCGAGCGCGATGCGCTTGAGGTCGATGTGGATGAGGCTGTCCTTGATGGGCTCGCGTTGCCAATCGACAATCATGGCCTTGGCCGCGGGCTGACCGGAGACTTCCACGTCGAAAATCGTGTTGTGGCCGCTCTCGGAGTAAAGGATCTTCGAAATCTGCTTGGGATCCACTTCGACAGCGACCGGCTCGTGGCCGTGACCGTAAAGCACGGCAGGAATCTTGCCCGCGGCGCGAACGCGGCGCGCGGCATTCTTGTTGAACTTGCCCGCTCGGGGCGTGGCTACGACTACTTCAGGCATTTCTCGTGTTCTCGTTTCTTTGAAAGTCGGGCACGGAAAAGCAGCTTCTAGCTGGCTTGTCTTGCTATGGGCTGGATTGCTCCGCTCCCTTTGTGAAAAGCAGCTTTTAGCTCTTAGCCTTTAGCTGCTTCTTGCTGTTGGGCGGCAATTCGTCTGAGCTGCCGCATTCCGATTCTTCCTTCGCCTCAAACGCGAAGGCCAATCTTTCACTGACGAGCTAAAAGCTGTCCTTACGAAAACAACGTACTAACGCTTGTCTCCATGTGAATACTCTCGATGGCTGCGCCTAAAAGGCCCGCGATCGAGAGCACTTTGAGCTTGGGCAAACTTTGCGCCGGATCACTTGCCGGCACGGTTAACTTCTGCGCCGCTTCGCGCAGCGGAATGGTATCGGTGACGACCAGCTGCTTCAGGGTCGAATTGGCGATGCGATCGATGGCCGGCCCGGAAAGCACGGCGTGACTGGCGCAGGCGTACACCGCAGCTGCGCCGTTCGCGTACAAGGCGTCCACAGTTTTCACCAGCGTGCCCGCGGTGTCGATGATGTCATCGATGATGAGGCAGTGCTGGCCTTCGACGTCGCCGACCACGTGCATCACTTCGGCGACGTTGATATCGGTGCGGCGCTTATCCACGATCGCGAGCGGTGCGCCCATCTTCTGCGCGAAGAAACGCGCGCGTTCCACGCCGCCTGCATCAGGCGAAACCACGGTCAGGTTGGGCAGGTTCAGCTCGCGGAAGTAGCTCACCAGCACCGGGCTGGCGAAGAGATGGTCGACGGGAATGTCGAAGAAGCCCTGAATCTGCGCGGCATGAAGGTCGACAAAGAGAGCGCGATTAGCGCCGGCGGTGGTCACAAGGTCGGCGATGAGTTTGGCGCTGATGGCTACGCGCGGGCGGTCCTTGCGGTCCTGGCGGGCGTACCCGTAGTAGGGAACTACCGCCGTGATGCGGGCCGCCGAGGCCCTTTTGAGCGCGTCAATCATAATCAGTAACTCGACCAGGTGCTGATCCACCGGATAGCAGGTGGGCTGCACCACAAAAACATCCACGCCGCGCACGTTCTCGAGGAGCTGGAAGTAAACCTCGCCGTCGGCAAAACGCTGCAGCTTGGTCTGTCCCACCGCGACGCCGATGTGCCGCGCGACCTCTTCGGCGAGATGCGGATTCGCGGTTCCGGAAAACAGCTTGAAGCGCTTGTCTTCGCTGAGCCGCGTAGACTTTTTGCGCTCCGGCGCCGGTGTTGGCTTTCCGTCCTTCGATTTGGGGCCTTCGCCCGGCCCGCCCTTCGGCTGGTCCTTGCCGCCTTCCGGTTTTTCCGGGTTTGGTTGGCCCGGATTCTTCTCTTCCATCACCGCAGACGATCCCGTTTCCATCTGAAGCACCTCCATGCTGGTTGGCTATGGCTGCGTTTCGTAAATGCTAGCTACTAGCTTCTAGCTGCTAGCTCGTTCCTGCGAGAAGCGACTACCTTGCCTGCCCGCGAAAAAAGCTAGCAGCTAGCTGTTTTTCTGGCTGGGCGACCTGGATTCGAACCAGGATAAATGCCTCCAAAGGGCATTGTCCTACCATTGAACGATCGCCCAACGAGCTCCACTTTTGTCAGCCGTCCGTGAGTCTTACTTACCCAAAAGGCGACTGTCAACGGCTAAAACAGCTGCCAGCTTTCAGCCGTCAGCTCTTGCATCGGGAGAGCGATCAGGCTAGGTCTCCCCGAAATGAAGCTGAAAGCTAAAAGCCGTCCTTCACAATCATCTGTTCCCAGTACTCCTTCCGCGGTAACGTGCGCGTGAGCACAGTGTTCCGCACGTTGAGCGCCTGGGACATTATTTCAATCCGGTCTTGCGCTGCTTCAGCATCTCCGCGGGTCTGGTACAACCCGAAGAGCGCCGAACCGGACCCGGACAGCGCAGCATACAGAGCCGCCTCCGGAGTGCCCGGGGCCGCAAGAAGACGCTTGATCTCAGCAAGGGAGTGATGCTGGGGAAAGACGACTCGCTCGAAGTCGTTCTCGATCCAGCTCGTGATCCCGGTGCGGACAAGCCCAGACTCGTATATCGACCCGTGGGTCGACTCTTGCGGTCCGGCCAGGTCTTCTCCCGCGGAGAAGACACCGGAGGAGCCCGCCTTACGCTTCCCCTCGACATCGTCCGAGAAGGTTGCGGCGTAAGCCCGGCTCAACTTGTTTAGTCTATCGGTACTTGCCTCCGGGGTCAAACCTTCTTTGGCGCAGAGCGCGTCCCAGTCGCCGAAAGCCTGCGGCGTGGAGACGCCGACCTCGGGAACCACTACTACGCACCAGGTGGGTTCGAAATCGGGAAGCGGAGAGACCTGCTGGCCGCGATCCTGGCCGAGAACCAAGCCGCCAAGGAGAAAGAGCGGCACGTCGGAGCCAATTTTTTGCGCCCAGGTCCACTCCGACATCGGCAGAATCTTTCCTTCGCAGGATTCTTCCCCCGTTTGCTTTAACTCCCATGACAAGCCGACCCATGCCGCAACCGCATTGCCCGATCCGGCTCCGAGCCCGCCTTGGACCGGGAGACGCTTCTCAATGTGGACGTCAACGCTTGCCTTGACGCCAATCTCGTCCAAAGCCAGGAAAAGCATCCTCCAAGCCGTATTGCGCTCGTCGGTGGGCACGCGCGGATGGTTGCAGGTCAGGCGGAGTGTTGTCTTGTCTGATAGGTTCGCACTAACTGTAACAATGTCATGCACTTCGAGAGTTTGATAGGCCGTGACGAGGGAGTGAAACCCGTCGGCGCGAGGCGCGCCCAGATACAGCCCCAGATTGATCTTTGCGTGCGATCGGACGGAGGTGGGCATACTGAATCAATTGTAGAAGGACGAAGACCAGACGGGGCACGCTATCGGGCGTAGGTATTCGGACCCGGCTGCCCCAGTCAAATTTCCCGGACCCACCCGTCTCGTCTCTTTAATCCACGTGGCTTAGCGGCGAACGACGCTAGGAGGATCCGTGTAGAGCGCTGCTCCGGCCACCGTGCCTGCCACCACTTCCACCAGCCCTCCGGCCGTGGTGTAGAGCATAAGGTGTTTGGAAAAGAGCTCCGTGACGTACATAAAACTCAGGTTCGGCAGCAGAGTGCCAATGACCCATACGGTGAGCCCGGCATAAATCGCGGTCTTCCAGTTGGCGCCGAAGAGCGGCCGGAATCCGACATAGATCAGGATCGAAACGATGCCGAAAACAATGCCGATCGTATTGAACTGAATGATCTGTGTCATGGAAAACTCGTTTTTGCCCAGGGCCAACATCTCATCGGCCCAATTCTGCTGCAGCAGAACGCCATCGACGAGGTAGCCAAGAATATCTGCAACAACACCGGCAACGATACCGCCGAGCAGCAGGCGGACTAAATTGATCTTTCGCATCGCATCTCCTTGCGTAATTTCATGGGGATGGGGGACGTGGGGAGTATACCCGCGTGTTTGAACGCCGCGCA
Organism: Occallatibacter sp.; assembly: GCA_049592335.1. Classification (GTDB taxonomy): domain Bacteria; phylum Acidobacteriota; class Terriglobia; order Terriglobales; family Acidobacteriaceae; genus Telmatobacter. The sequence continues at coordinate 1,086 of JBAWFY010000079.1, read as the reverse complement.
ATAAAAAACCCTGTGTTCTTTTGCGGTTGGAGCTGGCTAAATCGCAGCCTGGAGGGAGCCAGCAGCATCCACCCGCGTTCCGTGCGCGGGAGTTCTTGCAAGACCCGCGAGGAACACGGGAACTTTTGCGCTGCGCCTGCCGTAATTAGGAAGGGAACAGTTCCGGGGGACACCATGCACTGTCTGCTCTTTCTAGGCGCGCTATACTTTCTCCCCACGATCATCGCGGCTGCGCGGCACACGCATAACACTGCGGGAGTCCTGCTCTTGAATATCTTTTTGGGCTGGACCGTGGTGGGCTGGTTCGTGGCTCTGCTGATGGCGCTGTTTTCCGCGCCGCGCTGGGCCTATTACTATCCTCCCAATTATGATCCTCATCGATGGTATTGAATGGGCCGGAGCCGGTCGAATCGGAGCGGGGTAGGACGGGGGAGCTGAAGCCTGGTTGGGCGCGGCGCGATTGGGCCTTGCGCGACTGGATCGCCGCGACTGCGCTGTTTGCGGCCACTGCCGGCGTGGTGTTGTGGCAGAACGCGCACGTCGCTGTGCTCTTCGATCTCAGCTACATTCTCAATACCGCCGAGCGCATCGCTCTTGGTCAGGTTCCCTACCGCGACTTCCCCCTGGCGCACGCTCCGCTGACTTTTCTTATCCAGGCCGCGATCATTCGCTTTACTGGCCGCGTGGTTTTTCATCACGTTCTGTATACGGCGATCACGGGCGGGCTGGGCACAGTGATGGCATGGAGGATTTCTCTTGGCCTTTTGCGGGGCCGCGTGCGGGGCGCGTGGACGGTGGCGTTGCTTGTGGCCGCGCCGCTGGTTTTTCTGGGCGTTTATTCGATCGTGCCCAATCCGGAGTACGACTGCGATTGCGGCTTCTGGCTGCTGGTCGCGACGTGGTTCTTCGTCGAACTCGATCAAAGGAAAAGCGCGGCGTTCGCCTTTGCCGCCGGCGCTGTGGCGTGCGTACCCGTGTTCTTCAAACAGAACATGGGGCTACCGTTTCTTCTAACGGCGGTGGTCGCGGTGTTGCTCGTGCTCATTCAGTTGAAGTCAGATAGTCAAGAAAAACCTCCCTCAGGGG
>JBAWFY010000078.1:0-2601 GCA_049592335.1 Occallatibacter sp. | reverse complement strand
GCATACTGTTGGACCAAGAAAAGCCAGCAACGGGCTTTATCTGCGATGCTTGCCAATTCGAGACGCCTCTTCTCCCTGCCGGGTTGATTGCGGTTCGATTCCATGACCTGAGGCACACAGCCGTTTCATTAATGATTGCAGCCCGCACACCTCTACCACTTATTGCAAAGATCGTTGGATGGAGTGCGAGCACAACCGCGAAGATGGCCAGTAGATATGGTCACTTCTCAACCGAAGACCTTCGGGGCGCTGTGGAGTCCATCAGTACCCGCGAAAAGCCGGAAGTTGGGATGGGGTACCCGCGATTTCCCCCGTCCTCTGGTAGTGAGACAAAGCCTAACATAAACTAACTTATTGATTCTAATGGTGGGCGGTCAGGGACTCGAACCCCGGACTTCCTGCTTGTAAGGCAGGCGCTCTAACCAACTGAGCTAACCGCCCACGCGAGTTGAAAAGGCCGTTACGGCCTGTTGTCATCATATCAGCGGATATGCACATTCAAACCAGCAGCACCACGCAAGCGGTCGCAGCAGCCTAATGTTGATACACTCACCCGATGGGCCGTCTCATCCTCAATGCCGACGACTTTGGTCTGACCGCCGGGGTTAACCGCGCCATTATTGAGCTGCATCAGGCTGGTGTGTTGACCAGCGCCACGTTGATGGCGTGTGCTGCGGCCGCCGATGAAGCTATCGAACTGGCTCGCACCACGCCTTCGCTGGGCGCGGGTTGTCATGTGGTGCTGGTAGATGGCGATCCTCTGCGGGCAGCGCGGGAACTTCCGTCGCTTGTGGACCATCAGACGGGGCGGTTTATGCCGACACCGGGAAAATTTCTGAAGCGATTATTTTTCGGGCGTATTCGCTCTTCCGAGATTGAGGCCGAGGCGGACGCACAGATTGGTTTGCTGCGGTCAAGAGGCGTTGCCCTTACTCACATCGACACACACAAGCATGTGCACATGTTTCCGGCGGTGCTGCGACCGGTGCTGCGAGCCGCGAGAGCAGCGGGAATTCGCGCAGTGCGCAATCCGTTCGAGCCGGAATGGAGTCTGAACGCCACCCCCGACGCACCTTGGCTGCGCCGCAAAGAAGTGAGCCTACTGCGGATGCTCGAGCCAACCTTCCGGCATATTGTTGAAGAAGAAGGTTTTATCACGACTGACGGCGCCATCGGCGTGCTTGCCACCGGCACCCTGGACGCCGCTACGCTGAATTCGCTGCTCACACACCTTCCCACGGGCACGTGGGAACTCGTCACACATCCCGGCTACAACGACATGGATCTGACTCAAGTTCATACTCGGCTGCATGCCGAGCGGGAAACTGAGCTACAGGCCCTCATTACTCTGGAGCAGCTTTGTCATCTCGACCTGATTTCTTTCGCGGGCCTGTAACATGTAAGTTATTGATTATAAATTTTTTAAATACAAGTGCATCTTCAGCGTCACACTAAGCGTCCAAGTCATAGTCGAATAAAAATCACTGAATGAGAAGGATTTATGCGTATTGGTATCACGTGTTATCCCACGTACGGCGGCTCGGGCGTGGTAGCCACGGAACTGGGGATTGAATTGGCGGCGCGGGGACACGAGGTCCATTTCATTTCGTATTCGCAGCCATTTCGGCTGAGCGGGCGGGACAATGGCATTTTCTATCACGAGGTTCCTGTCTCGAGCTATCCGCTCTTCGAGTTCCCACCATACGACTTGGCGCTGGCGTCGCGCATGGCGGAAGTTGCTGAATTTTATGCACTTGACCTGCTGCATGTGCACTATGCCATTCCCCACTCGGTTAGCGCTCTGCTGGCGCGCCAGATGCTGGCAGCGCGCGGCATCCGGCTACCCTTTGTTACGACGCTGCACGGCACGGATATCACGCTTGTGGGGCTGGACCGCGGCTACCTTCCAATCACCAAATATGCCATTCAGGAAAGTGATGGAGTTACCAGTATCTCCAACTATCTAAAGGAGAAAACGCTGGAGGATTTCGGGATTACGCGGTCTATTGAGGTGGTTCCTAACTTCGTCAACTGCGACGAATATGTGCCCATCAAGGACGAAGCAGCGAGAGCGAAAGCGCGCGAGCGCCTGGCTAAGCCAGGCGAGGCGATCCTGATGCATCTCTCTAATTTCAGGGCAGTTAAGCGCGTGGTAGATGTGGTAAAGATTTTTGCCGGCGTGGTGCGAGAGGTTCCGGCGCAACTGGTTCTGGTGGGTGACGGGCCGGAGCGGTCGGCGGCAGAGTGGCTGGCTCACGACCTGCAAATCAATGACAGGGTTCACTTTATGGGAAAGCAGGAGCGAGTGCACGAGCTGCTGCCGCTGGCTGATTTGATGGTGATGCCGAGTGAGCTGGAGTCGTTCGGTCTGGCGGCGTTGGAGGCCATGGCCTGCAAGGTTCCATCCATCGCAACGCGCGTGGGCGGGGTTCCGGAGCTGATCGACGACGGGGTGACGGGGCTGCTTTATCCCGTTGGAAATGTGGAAGATATGGCTGCGGGTGCGGTTAGTTTGCTGAAGGATCGCGACCGGCTGGAGGCTATGCGCGACGCGGGGCGCAAGACGGCGCAGAAGCGTTTCTGCTCGTCTCTGGTGGTGCC
>JBAWFY010000077.1:0-2451 GCA_049592335.1 Occallatibacter sp. | reverse complement strand
GGCCAACGCGGGAGCGCCGCTGGTTGTTGAGACTCTGGCCGGACTCGCGGGTGGAACGCTTCAGCCTCAGTCGCAGAATCACGAAGGCGCAACGTTCGCGCCGCTGCTCAATCGCGAAGACGGCCGCATGGACTTTGCCGCACGTTCGGCGATGGAACTCTACAACCGCTGGCGCGGATTTCAGCCCTGGCCCGGCGCGTTCACCGCTCTCCACGGCAAGAAGCTGATCGTACACCGCATGGCAGCTGTGCACGAGAGCTTCGCTGAGCAACTCGGTGTCGCCGCTCCGGGCTCGGTGCGCATCGAGAGCCATCGCTTCTTCGTCGGCTGCGCCGGTGACACATGGCTCGAGTTGCTTGAAGTGCACCTCGAAGGCAAAAAGCGCATGGATGCCGCCGAGTTCCTGCGCGGAAACCCGCTCGCGGCGGATGCGCGCCTGGGTTGAGCGCCATGCCTGCCATCTCTCCTGCGCGGAAAGCTGCCTTCCGCATTCTCCTGGCTGCCGCACGCGGTCAGGACCACGCTGACGATCTTCTACGGGTCGATGCAGTCAACAAGCTCGCACCTGCGGATCGCCATCTGGCAACGGCGCTGGTGCTGGGCGTGCTGCGCTGGCAGATCTTTTTGGACCAACAGATTCGCCCGCTGCTCAAGCGCCCCAATGCCCGGCTCGATCCCGAGGTTCTGATCGCTCTTCGCCTCGGCGTTTTTCAACTCTGGTTTCTAAACCGCATTCCCGCTCACGCGGCCATCGATGAGAGCGTGGAGCTAACAAAACAGTCGGGCCATCGCTTCGCCGCCGGGATGGTCAACGCAGTCCTTCGCAGCGCTGGTGCTGCGCACGGCACCACTGCGTGGGGCAGACCTTTGGAGGAGGGCAGTCGCAAGTTAGCAACGGTTCAAGCGCACCCCGCGTGGATGGTCGAGCGCTGGAGGGAGTTCTATGGTGTGGAAGCGATGCATGTGATCTGCCGCCACGGCCAGAGCCAGCCGCGATTGAACGTGCGGTTGGAAAGTCCTGCCGTTGCAGACGAATTGAGCGAGGCTAGAATCGAATTTGCGCCCGGGGAGCTGCTCACCGCCGCGCGCACCGTGGTCTCCGGCGATGTGACGGCCACGCCCGCCTTTCGCGAAGGTCGTGTGCGCGTGCAGGATGAAGGCTCGCAGTTGATTGGCGAACTGGCGGCTGGCGCTTTCGCGAATCTCGTCCAAGACGAGAAAAAGATTCTCGATGCATGCGCCGCGCCCGGCGGCAAGACACTCATCCTCGCGGAACGAATCCCCTACGCGCGGATCGTCGCCTGTGAATCGAGCCCGCGCCGGCTTCCCGAATTGCGCAAGCGCCTCACCGCGTACGCCGATCGGGTGGAGTGCCGGCTCGCCGATGCGGCCGAGCTCAACGAGGATGCGGTATTCGATCTTGCATTGGTGGACGTGCCGTGCAGCGGCACCGGCACGCTGGGCCGCAATCCTGAGATTCGCCATCGTCTTCAACTGGACGACCTGCCGCGGCTTGCCGAGCGCCAGCGCGACATCTTGCGCGCGGCTTTGCGCGCCGTCCGTCCCGGCGGGCGCGTGGTTTACTCAACCTGTTCGCTGGAGCCGGAGGAAAATGAGCAGGTCGTGGCTGCGGTCCTCTCTGAAAATCCAAATGTCCGGCAAATTTCGCTCGCGCAAACCATCGAGACGTTGCAACAGAACGGCATTCTCCGCTCTGAGGCGGCGGAGCCGTTGCGAAAATGCCTCACGCCCGACGGCGCATTGCGGTTATTGCCGGGGACAATGCCGACCGATGGCTTCATTGTCGCGCTGCTGGAAAGGCTGGCTTAACAGCCTGTAGTCAGAGTCCGGTTTTGAAAGGGCACGACTTCAGTCGTGCCAAAAGTCGCGCGAATGATGCGCGGCTTTAGCCGCTGAGGGATGGTTTTCTTGAGAGTCGCACTTCCACCACAGGCTGTTGAACGAGCTTCCGTTGTGCCGCTATGCGCTCTCCGGCCCGAGCCGCAACGCCGCAAAATCCTTACCCAGCAAGGCGCATAGCGCTTCCACAACCAGGTTGTGATCGTCGCGCTGCGGCAATCCGGACACGGTCGCGCTGCCCACGATGCCCGCGTTCTCTGCAATCAGCGGGAAGGAACCGCCGTCAGCCACATAATCCGCAACAGGCAATCCATAGCGCTCGAGCAGCGTCGTCGCCTTCACTTTAAGTGTCAGACCCACGGCATAGGAACTGCGATGGAACCGCGCAACCACGTTGCTCTTGCGGCGCACCCACTCGACATTGTCGGGAGTAGTGCCGTCGAGCGCCGCATAAAACAGGGGCTGTCCGAAACGCCGCACGTCGATCACCAGGGAGAGGCCGCGCTCCACGGCCAGGGTGCGGATGCGCGTGCCAAGATCCCATGCAACCTGCGCATCCAGTCGCGGCAGGCGCAGCTCACGCTCCTGGCT
>JBAWFY010000076.1:0-9470 GCA_049592335.1 Occallatibacter sp. | reverse complement strand
CTTCCTTGAAAAGGGTCTGAATGTTCAGTACGACCTGAGCCAGGCGGATGTGATTGTCTCGCTCGACGCCGATTTCCTTTCGGGCGCGAGCTATCCGGGCTTCCATAAATTGGTGCGCGACTATGCCGCGCGGCGCAAGCAGCCGGAGAACGGCATGAACCGGCTCTACGCGGTCGAGAGCACGCCAACCACGACCGGCATGAAAGCCGAGCATCGGCTGGGATTGCGCGCGAGCGAGATTCCGGCGTTTGCGGCGGCGTTAGCGCAGGCCGTGGGCGTTCCGAGCGTGAATGCGCCCGCTTATGCGTGGACTGCCGATCAGCAGAAGTTCCTTGCCGCGCTTGCCAAGGATCTGAAGGCTAACGCCGGCAAGAGTGCGGTGCTTCCGGGACTCTATCAGGATCCGTCGGTTGCTGCGCTCGCGCTGGCCATCAACAACGCGCTGGGCAACATGGGCAAGACGGTTTTTGTCGCGTCCGATCCGGCGATTCCCATTCCCAGCGATCAGCTTGGCGACTTCAAGTCGCTGGTTGCCGATCTCAATGCGGGCAAGGTGGATTGGCTCGTCATTCTCAACTCCAATCCGGTTTACGACGCGCCCGCCGATCTCGGATTTTCCGATGCTTTTGACCAGGTCTTTAACGCGTCTCTCGGGAATACCAAGACAGCGGTACATCTCGGCCAGCACTACGACGAGACCGGCCAGAAGTCGCAGTGGCACATTCCGGCCGCGCACTACCTTGAGTCGTGGTCCGATGCGCGCGCTTACGATGGCACAATTTCCATTGTGCAGCCGATGATCGAACCGCTCTACAACGGCCGCACGGCGCATCACGTCTTCCAGACGCTGCTCGATGAGCCGATGGTGAGTCCGTACGATACGGTGCGCGAGACGTGGAGAGCGCACATCAATGGCGATTTTGAGACCAGCTGGCGCAAGGCACTGCATGACGGCTGGATTGCGAACACGGCATTTGAGACGGGTACCGCTGCGGAAAGCCCTACGGTCAGGCCCTTTGAGATTCGATCCGCTGTTCCCTCACCTACGCCGAAGGACTCGATCGAGATCATCTTCCGGCCCGATCCGAATGTTTATGACGGACGCTGGGCGAATGTGGGCTGGCTGCAGGAACTGCCCAAGCCGATTACCAGCCTGAGCTGGGACAATGCGGCGATTGTTTCCGCCGCCACGCTGACCAAGTGGAACCTTGAGGAAGACGACATCATCGAGATCAGCGTGGGCAACGGCCGCGTGAAAGCGCCGGTCATGGTTGCGCCCGGCCATCCCGATAACGCCATCACCGTCTACCTCGGCTACGGACGCGAGGTGGGCCGAGTGGCGGGCGGAGCGGGATTCAATGCCTACCTGATCCGCAACACATGGGCTCCGTTCTATGCGATGGGCGGCGTGCGCAAGGTGGATGGCAAGTGGGGCATTGCGATTACCAAGAGCCACTACCAGGATCACCGCGCTAAGTCGCTGCTGGGGCAGGGAACCGGCAACAATTCCCTTGAAGCCGATGAGGCCCTCGGCCCGCGCGGCATTATTCGCTCCGCGACGCTTGACCAGTTCAAGGCGAACCCGAATTTTGCGCACGAAGGCAGCAATCACGAGACGCCGCGCTACGACACGTCGCTGTTCCCGAACTGGCCTTACAACGAAGGCAATGCGTGGGCCATGTCGATCGACATGAACAGCTGTACGGGCTGCAATGCCTGCATCGTGAGCTGTTATGCCGAGAATAATCTTCCAGTAGTCGGCAAGCAGCAGGTGCGGATCGGGCGCAACATGCAATGGCTGCGCATCGATACTTACTACGAAGGCGATCTGTCCGCGCCGCGCGCGCACTTCCAGCCCATGGCCTGCCAGCACTGCGAAAATGCTCCGTGCGAACAGGTTTGCCCGGTGGGCGCAACGGTACACACGCCGGAAGGCCTGAACATGATGGTCTATAACCGTTGCGTGGGCACCCGCTACTGCTCGAACAACTGCCCGTACAAGGTGCGGCGGTTTAACTTCCTGCTGTACTCCGACTACGAGACCGAAAGCCTGAAGCTGATGCGCAACCCCGACGTGAGCGTGCGCTCGCGCGGCGTAATGGAGAAGTGCACCTATTGCGTGCAGCGCATTGAGGCCGCAAAGATCGAGGCCGACAAGGAAAATCGCGGCATTCGCGACGGCGAGATTGTGACTGCCTGCCAGCAGGCGTGCCCGGCCAGCGCCATCATGTTCGGCAACATCAACGATAAAAACAGCGCGGTTTCAAAATGGAGAAACCAGCCGCGCACTTACGGCGTGATTGCAGACATTAATACGCGTCCGCGCACGACGTACGTGGCCGAGGTGCTGAACACGAACCAGGAACTTGAAGAAGCGCCGGTGGAGCACGATCCGGCGTAAACGCAGGGACTAGGGATCAGGGATTTGGAAACAGACTGAGGGGCTGAGAGAGTCAGACAGCGATGGCGACCAAAGAAGTAAAACCCGCTGACCATTGGATCGATCCCGCGACAGGCGAATATCGCGTGATTGCGCCGGGGCAGACCTTCCGGTCGATCACCGAGAAGATCGTGCGCATCGTGCTCACGCCGCACACGCCCATGGGTTGGTTTGCCCTGTTCACGATTGCCGGCGGCGGGGCAACGATGCTCATGGTGGCGCTCACCTGGCTCTTCCTCAAGGGCGTGGGCATCTGGGCTATCTCGCAGCCGGTGGCGTGGGGCTTTGCGATTATCAATTTTGTGTGGTGGATCGGCATCGGCCACGCCGGCACGCTGATCTCGGCGATTCTGCTTCTGTTCAAGCAGCAGTGGCGCAACGCCATCAGTCGCTTCGCCGAGGCCATGACGATCTTCGCCGTGATGTGCGCGGGCCTGTTCCCGCTGATTCACGTGGGCCGTCCCTGGCTGGGTTACTGGCTGTTCCCGCTGCCCTTCACGATGACGGTGTGGCCGCAGTTCCGCTCGCCGTTGATGTGGGACGTTTTTGCGGTTTCCACTTACGCAACGATTTCCGTTGTCTTCTGGTACATCGGCATGGTGCCCGATTTGGCCACCCTGCGCGATCGCTCGGAATCGAAGCTGGCGCAGTATTTCTACGGCATGATTTCGCTGGGATGGCGCGGCTCGGTGCGGCACTGGATGCGCTACGAGACGGCGTCGCTGCTGCTCGCGGGTCTGGCCACGCCGCTGGTGCTCTCGGTGCACACGGTCATCAGCTTCGACTTTGCCGTCGCCGTGCTGCCAGGCTGGCATACGACCATCTTTCCGCCCTACTTCGTCGCCGGCGCTATTTACTCCGGTTTCGCCATGGTGCTGACGCTGGCCATTCCGCTGCGCAAGTATTATCACCTTGAAGCGTTGGTTACCGATCGCCACATAGACAACATGGGCAAGGTGATGCTGGTGACGGGCTTCATTGTCGCCTACGGCTACGGCATGGAAGCCTTCATGGCCTGGTACTCGGCGGACCACTGGGAGGCGTTCACCTTCTGGAATCGCGCCTTCGGGCCGATGGGCTGGTCGTACTGGGTGCTGATCACCTGCAATCTGGCGATTCCGCTGACCACGCTGTGGGTTCGCAAGTGGCGCACCAACATGACCTTCATGTTCATCATGTCGATCATTGTGAACACGGGCATGTGGTTTGAGCGCTTTGTCATCGTGGTCACGAGCCTGACGCGCGACTTCCTGCCCTCGGCGTGGGGAACTTACCGCGCGACCAAGTGGGACTACATGACGTTTGTGGGCACGCTCGGCTTCTTTACGGCGCTGTTCCTGCTGTTTGTGCGCTTCCTGCCCATGATTCCCATGAACGAAATCCGCATGATTCTGCCGGGCGCGAAGATTAAGCCCAAGGCTGCAGTGGAGGCGGGAGACTAATGCAGTTCTCCGATTGCAACAAGTCGAAGCCGGGAACCTCGAGTGGCATTTTCCTCAAGAAAATGCAGCCTTTGATGCTGCTTGTGAGGGCAAGTGAATCGGAGGAACTGCACTGATGCCTGCACGCGAAGGAACCTACGGCCTGCTGGCCGAATTCGAGACGCCGGGCGATCTGGTGAGGGCCGCGCGGCAGGCGCACAATGACGGCTGGCGGCGCATGGATTGCTACACTCCCTATCCCGTGGAAGAGGCAGCTGAGGCCATCGGCTTCCATCGCAACAAGGTGCCGCTTTTAACGCTGATCGGCGGGCTGATGGGCGGCGCGGCCATGTTCCTGCTCGAAACCTGGGTCTCGGTGCTGGCCTATCCGCTCAACATCGCGGGACGTCCGACATATTCCTGGCCGGCCTTCGTCGTGCCCGCCTACGAGTGGACCATTCTTTGGGCTGGTCTTTCGGCCGCTTTCGGGATGCTGGCGCTGTGCGGCTTGCCGTCGCTCTATCATCCGCTGTTCAATGCGCCCAACTTCCGCGACGGCGCAACAACCGATAAGTTTTTCCTCTGTCTTGAGGCGCTCGATCCTAAGTTCGATGGCGCCCAGACGAAGGCCTACCTCGAAGCGTTCAAGCCGGCTTCGATTGTGGAGGTCGAATACTGATGAAGGGCAGGGGACAAAGGAACAAGGGAACAAGGGAACAAGTTGCCGTGCGGAACCATGGTGCACGCTCGATTGTTGGCGCCATGGCGTTCGGGGTTTTCTTGTTCGCTGCCGGTTGCCGGCAGGACATGCAGGACCAGCCGAAGATGGATCCGCAGCGCGGCTCGGAGTTTTTCGCCGATCATCGCGGCGCGCGTCCGCAGGTTTTGAACACCGTGGCGCGCGGGCAGCTCCACGAGGACAGCTATTTCTATACCGGCGTGGTCGAGGGCGCGAACGGTTACAAGCAGGAGCTCGACCAGATGCCGAGCGAAATTCCGGTGACCATGGAAGTGCTCGAGCGCGGGCAGGAGCGCTTCAACATTTATTGCACTCCGTGCCACTCACGCGTGGGCAATGGGTTGGGCGAGATTGTGCAGCGCGGTTTTAAGCCGGCCGCGAATCTCCACGACCAGGTGCGCTTGTCGCAGCCGCTCTCGCACTACTTTTATGTGATGACGAACGGCTACGGCGCCATGCCGGATTACTCAGCGCAGCTTGCGCCCGCTGATCGCTGGGCGGTTGCCGCGTACATTCGCGCACTGCAACTTAGCCAGGCGGCGACGATGAAAGACGTGCCAGCGAACGCGCAGGTCAGGAACCTTAAGGATCTTGCAACCGCCGAGGGACATCCCGAGTATGCGCAACCTTTCCCCATGCCGTCGACAGCGATCGAGGCTTATAAGCCGATCGCCGGTGAAGGAACGCCGGGGATGGCTCCGGCTTATCCTGCGGACCCGAAGATTTCGATTCCGAAGACGGCTGTACCGCCTGCAGGGCAGAAGTGACAGAGCAGGGAACAAGGGACCAAGGGAACGAGGGAACAAGAAGACAGGGACTGGGGACGCAGGGACTCATGGGGCAAGGAAACGGGACGAACGTACATGGATAGCATTCACAATCCGCACGCGAAGCAGCTTCCCGCAGATTTGGGCGCGCCGGCTTTTGTCGACGGCTGGAGGAACCGCGCGCTTGTGGCCGGAATCATCTTTTCCGTGATCGCGGTGGTCCTCGGATTTCTGGGCGAAGCGCAGGATCAGCATGGATGGGATCACCTATTGCGCGCCTGGACGCTCGGCACCATGTGGACGTGGGGCTTGGCGGTCGGCGGATTGGCTCTGCTCATGGTGCAGTACTGCTCCGGCGGCAAGTGGGGACTGCTCTTGCGGCGCCCGCTCGAAGCGCTGAGCCGCACCTTGCCGCTCACGTTCGTCTACTTTCTCGTGATCGGGATTTTCCGCAAGAAGCTTTATCTGTGGGCGGTGTACACCACGCGAGGCGCAACGGAGCAAGCCCTCGCCTCCCACCGCATCAACGAACTCCAGGCCCACTGCCTGAACTTCAAGCGCCCCATGCTGAATCCGGAGACGTTCTGGATTGTCAGCGTCGCCTGTTTTGCGATCTGGACTTACTACTACCTGCGCCTGAACTCGCTGGCGCTCAAGCGCGAAGCCGACATTCCCGAGAACACGCCTTACTGGATCAAGAAGTTCGAAAACATCAGCGGCCCCGGCATTCTGATTTATTCCATCACCATGACGGCGTGCGCCATCTACTGGGTCATGTCGATGGATGTGACCTGGTTCTCTACGGTCTACGGCCTGTTGTTCCTGGTGGGCCAGGGCTACCTGGTGCTGGCCTTCTCGATCATCGTCGCGATTTCGCTTTCGAAGGCCGAGCCCTACAAGACGATCCTGCGCCAGACCGAGCAGCACGATCTGGGCAAGCTCGCCTTCGCCTTCGTCATGCTCAATATCTACCTGAACTTCGGCCAGTTCCTCATCATCTGGTCAGGCAACCTGCCGCAGGAGATCAACTGGTATCTCGATCGCATCCGCGGAAGCTGGGGCATCATCATCACGCTCGACTTCATCTTCCACTGGGTGATTCCGTTCTCCATGTTGCTCTCGCGCGACCTGAAGCGCAACAAGAAGCGCCTGGTGCGCGTTTGCCAATGGATGGTTTTCGCGCGCGCGTTCGATATGTTCTGGCTTATCGAGCCGAATTTCCCCGACGCGGCGCGCAATCTCCACTTCTCGTGGGGAATCCTGGAATACATTGCCGTGCCGGCGGCACTGTTCTCGTTCTGGCTGGCCTATTTCTGCATCCAGCTCAAGACGCGGCCTGTGGTGCAGGTGAACGATCCGCATCTGGCGGAGATTCTGGAGCCCGAACATGTCAATGCATAACGAACATGGGCTTAACGAACCCGGGCATCACCAACATGGCGACGAACCAGAGGAGATCGATCTCTCGCTGGGCTACGAAGCGAGCGACGCGAGCACTAAGGGGATCGCGGTGTTTCTTGTCGCCCTGCTGATTTTTGTCGCGGTCTGCGGCGTGCTTTGCTACGGCATCGGCAAGGTCTTCAATGCGCACATGAACAAGGAAGACGGGCCCAACAGCAAGTGGACGAAGACCGTCGACGTACGCCAGCTTGGTAATTTGCCTTCGAGCCCCGAACTGCAGAACAAGATGGCGGAGATCACGCAGAGCTTCCCCACGCCGCGGGTGCAGACGGACGACGGCAACCAGGACATCGCCAACCTGCACGCGCGCGAAGATCTGTTGCTCTCGAATTACACGTGGGTCGATGAGTCGAAGGGCACGGTACGGATTCCCATCGAGCGCGCAATGGAGTTGATCGCGCAGCGAGGTTTGCCGGTGGCGCAGGCTGCGCAAGAGCAGACGCCCATGACCGGAGACATCACGCCCAAGGCCACCACGCCGCTGACCAACGGATTTGCCCGCACCGCGTACGAGCAAGGCGACACGCAGTAAGAACGAAAGAGCTTAGGCAGTTTTGAAAGGGCACGGCCTTAGCCGTGCCGAACAAAGTAGCAAGGAAGTGCGGGGGCTTTAGCCCCTGAGGGAACATCCGATCCCGGCTGGTTGAAGGACAGATGTTCCTGAAAAATGGAGCCAACCGCTCCACAAAACCGGCCGCAAGGGTTCGAGAAAGGAGAGAATCGTGAGCCACACAGACCGAAACACGAAACGCGCGAGGCGCGCCGGGCTGATTGCCGCGGCCATGCTTCTCTCGCTTGCCGCACCGCTCAGCTTCGCGCAGGTCTCAAGCTATGGCGACAAGCAGGCCGGCCAGGTTGGCGATCAGCAGCCTTCGATCCTGAACGGTGTGGGCATCGACCAGCACCTCAACACGCAGTTGCCGCTAAGCCTCACGTTTACCGATGAAACTGGTAAGATGGTCCCGCTCGCCAGCTACTTCGGCAAGAAGCCCGCGATTCTGGCGCTGGTTTACTACCAGTGTCCGATGCTTTGCTCCGAGGAGTTGAACGGCCTCACCAGCGCATTGCAGATGGTGCGCTTCACGCCGGGTAAGGACTTCAACATCGTTGTTGTAAGCATCGATCCCACGGAGACAACGGCTCTGGCCGCGGCAAAGAAGCGCACGTACCTGAAGCGCTACGGACGGCCCGAGACGGCAGATGGCTGGCATTTTATGACCGGCACGCAGGCCAACATCGACGCGCTCACCAAGGCGGTTGGTTTTCGGTACGTGAAGCTCGCCGTGCCGGGCTCGAATCTGACACAGTACGCGCACGCGAGTTCGATCCAGATTGTGACGCCCGAGGGCAAGCTGGCGCAGTACTACATGGGCGTTGAGTACTCGCCCAAGGATCTGCTTCTCGGTCTCGATGAAGCGTCATCGAACCGGATCGGATCGCCGGTCGACAACATTCTCACGTACTGCTACCACTACAATCCCGCAGCGAACACGCACGATCTCATCATTTCTCGCGTGATTCAGTTGGGAGGCCTCGTCACTGTCGTGCTTCTGGGAGGTTTCATGTTCCTGATGTTTCGCCGCGACTACAAGCATGGACAGAATTGGGCTCACACGCCCCCACACTCGCTTCGTGGGACGGCAAACAAGGTGAACGGATAACGGAATGGACCACATCAGCCCGGTACTTTGGCAATTTCTCGAGAAGTGGTTGACGCACTTCCCGCTCTTTCCCCCGGAGGCGTCCACGGTCGCGTCACAATCCGACGCGCTCTTCTTCTTCATGGTTCTGGTCAGCCTTATCGGGCTGACGATCGTCATTTTGCTGCTTGTCGGCTTCTCCATTTTGTACAGAAAGAGCCGGCACCCGCACGCCATACAGATCGAAGGCTCCACGCTGCTCGAAGCCACATGGACCATCATTCCGCTGGGGCTGTTTCTGGTGATGTTCGTGTGGGGTGCTCTGCTTTACTTCCGCATTTACACGCCCCCGGCCAATGCCATGAATGTCTACGTGGTGGGCAAGCAGTGGATGTGGAAGGTGGAGCACGAGGGTGGCCAGCACGAGATCAACACCTTGCACATCCCTACTGGCCGTCCCGTCCAGGTCACGCTGATTTCGCAGGATGTGTTTCACAGCTTCTCGATTCCCGCTTTCCGCGTGAAGCGCGAAGCCATTCCCGGCCGCTACACCACGGTGTGGTTCCAGGCCACCAAGACCGGAACCTATCACCTGTTTTGCACGCAGTACTGCGGCACCAATCACTCGCAAATGATCGGCGACGTGATCGTGATGACGCCCGACGATTACAAGAAGTGGCTTGCGGGCTCGACCAGCGGCAACTCGCTGGCGCAGGATGGCGAGCGGCTGTTTGCCAGTCTCAGCTGCAATGCCTGCCACAATACCCGGCCCGACGCACGCGGCCCCAGCCTGGCGAATGTGTACGACGCGCATCTGACGCTTTCAAACGGCCAGAGCGTGACCGCCGACGATGCGTACCTGCGCGATGCGATCCTGAATCCATCGCAGCACATCACGCAAGGCTACGCGCCCATCATGCCCACCTATCAGGGACAGGTCAGCGAAGAAGGCGTGATCGCCCTGGTGGAGTACATCAAGCATCTCGATTCCGATTACCGGGT
>JBAWFY010000075.1:0-2535 GCA_049592335.1 Occallatibacter sp. | reverse complement strand
GATACAGCGGACCCTCGTAGCGGTAAGCTCCTTCGCTCGAGAGCAGCCGCTCGATGGGAGCATGCGTCATGAAGCTTGTGGTGATCACGTGCGGAACGGGACGAGCGAAGATGCGGCTGGCGCGGCGGCTTTTCGCGAGATGAACTTCAAGAAACGTGCGGTGCGCGCCGGCGAAGCGGCAGAAGGGACTGAGCGCTTTGACCACGCCTGCGCCGCGCGTCCAGCGGCTGCCTGCGCCTCCGGCCAGCGTGACGACGGCGACAGCGCCCGATTGAAGCGCCTCTTCGCCGATGGCCCGCAAACGCGGGTCTATTTCGTGCCTCGCGTCGAAGAGGTCCTCTGGTTCGACGTCCTCGATCTGAATCGATGCCGGAAGCCGGTTCTGCGCAAGACCGATGTGGCCGGCGCGCAACTCCGACTGGATGCGTTCGTGCTGCATGGGATCGAAGCCGTTCTCGGCTAACAGCGCATCCAGCGAATCGGCGCTTTCTTCGCCGTGATTGCCCTGCGGCAAAAGCCGCGCGAGAAGGCTCCGCGTGCGATCGAGCGCACCGGGAACATCGAGGCAAAGAGAACTGAAGCGCTCGAGGTCCGATCGCTCGCCGGATGTGAGCGTGAGTTGATCTTTGCGCAGCATGGCCGGCAGCAGAATGTTGTAGTAGCCGTCGGGCAGTGTGGCCGCCGCGCCGGATTTCAGTTGCGCAAAGGTGCCGCGCTCGTTGAGCGAAAAATCGTAGACCACCGGTTCCATGGCGAAGGCTACGCCGCCCGAGAGTTTGCGGCTCACGTCGCGCATCAATGTAACGAGGCGGCTCTGGGCTTCGGCCTTGCGCCTGGGATCGAAGATGAAGCCCATGCCCCCGCCCGACATGCCACCCAGCATCCAGAAGCCCCAGAAATCCTTGCCGAAGAGTGCGCTCACTTCGCGGATGAGCGTCTCCGTGTAGAGGTTGCTGGCCCAGGGAATCATGGTCTGGATCGGTCCCTCAAAGTTGCGCTGCGTGGCGTTGCCGATGGCGCGCACATCGCCGGCGCGCAAGTGTTCGAGGATCTCGTCGAGAATCTTGCACGCGGTTTGGCGCGCGGTCCATTCGGGCTGCGAGCGAAGAAGGTAGCGCTCGGTGACCATTTCGAGGATGGGGCCAACGTCCTGCGACATTCCGCCATGCACGAGCACGAGACTGTCCTGGAGTTTTTGCCGCGTCTCGGCGCTCACCTCGTCGTTCGCGAGGATGCGGTGATGCGGGAGCAATCGGCCACGGCTGATGCCGAACTCCGCATCACCTTCGGCGGCCAGGACGCCTTCAATCAGCTTGATGCCCGGCCACACGCCGCCTGAATCCTGCCAGCCTCCTCCCGAACCGCCCAGCCACTCGCCCAGAATGGCGCGCGCCGCAACCAGCCTGCGCTCGGGCTCGGTCAAGGCGCCGGTGAGCGAACCAGCCTGGCCCGTGGCGCGCATGGCGACCGAAATGAGCGATGCAAGCAGATTTGTGGAGACGGCGAGGCGCGAGCCCTTGGGAATGTTGTGAACGTGGCTCACCAGCTCAAGGCCAAGGCCCTCCCGCTGCATCAACTGCGCGAGCACGGCGGCGAGTGGCTCGCCGGAGCCTTCCATTCCGGGCGGAACGATTCCCGAAGCGATGACGGCGGCCTTGAGCAGGCCCAGATAATCGTGCCCGAAATCGAAGAGCTCGTTGAGGCCGCGAATCTCCGCCGCCGCGTCGAGATCGACGCTGACCAGGCGGATCACCGGACGGTCAATGACGCGCAGAAATGCTTCGACCGGCGGGGTGGGCGCCTTGGCATCCGGTCCGAGCACGGCGAGGTCGATGGAGACGTTAAGCACGCGCGCCAGTTCAGGCAGGTCCATGCCGAGGAAAAAGATGTCGCTCCATCCGCTGTGGGTGAGGTCCATGCGCACGGGCGTGGACTCGTGCAGGATGGGAAAGGGATCGCCTGGATTGCGCCGCAAAAGCTCGGGACGGATGCGCAGCGCGTAATCGGCTGGGTGGCCGGCGCGAAACATCCACTGATTGCCTCGCAGGGAACGCACGCTCTGCCGCACCTGATTGGCCAGCGTTTGAAAAGCGAGGCCGCGATAGGCCGCGGCCAGAGCGCTTGAAAGGCTGTCGCTCGGCCCTTGGGCGGCCTGGGCCGCGAGAAAAACAGCAATGGCCTCTTCGTAGCGGCGGTTGAGCAGCTTCTCATAACCGCTGAATGGAATTGCGGCCTGCGGCGATGTGCTCTCCTGTCTAGCCGCGAATGGAGCCGCTATCCGCTCCGGCAGATAAAAGCGATGAATGGCGTAGAGAAAAAAGAGTGCCCGCACCCGTTCGTACAGATTGCCGTTTTCGCGCCGGAGCTTCTCGAGCGCGGCGGCTTCGGCGAGCAGCCGATCGGCCGGCGCGTCGCGGCAAAACGCGTCGAGAGAGCGGTTGCGGACGGCGGGATCGGTGGCCTGAATGATGGTCCAAAGCTCGCTCACGCTCACGCTCCCTTCGTGAGCAATTCGCGCGCGGCCAGAATATTGAT
>JBAWFY010000074.1:0-2244 GCA_049592335.1 Occallatibacter sp. | reverse complement strand
CCGTAACATCGCTACGATCCCCCTTAGAGTCGACGGCGACCAGACGATAGAAGTAGGTTTCATCGGGGCTGACATATTGGTCAATATACTGGCGCGCGCTTCCGGGGAGCGGATCGCCGATGACCATGCCCTGGTCGGATGCGATGCCTGAGCGCAGCACGAGAAACTGCGCCGTGCGTTCCTCGGGAACCGCAGGCGCGAAGGTGAGAACCACCTTTCCGCCTGCACCGGAAGCGCTGGTGATGGTGGGCTCGCCTGGAACCGAGCGGTCGGGAAGCGAGACCCGCACGGGGCTGCTGGGCGGGCCTTCGGCGTTATCGAGGGCGACAGCCAGCACGCGATACTGGATCGTCGCGCCGGACGCGAGGCCAATGTAGTCGTCGTACTGCGGTTCGGGATCGGCGTGCGGATTGAGGCGCACCCAATCGTTCGCCGCGGCATTGCCCGGTTCAGCGCGCGCGGTGCTGCGCTCGATGAAATAGCCTGCGATGGGAAAACTGACTGCCGTCCATGTGAGGCGAACGCGAGTTTCGCCTGCGTCGGCCGCGAGACCCGAGATCGCGGGAGGCGCACCGGGATTGCTTGGGATCGCGCTGGCGGCGAAGGATGGCGGTCCCAGATCGCCGCGCGGGCCAACGGCGCGGACACGATAGAAGTATGTTGTTCCGCCGCGCAGGTTGTCGTCTTCATATTGTCCTGTGCTGACGGGGAGCGCCTGCGTCATAAGAGCCTCCCAGGGGCCATTGGGCATGAACGAGCGCTCAACCAGATAGCCGGCGCGATTCGGTATTTGCTCCGCAGTCCAGGTAACAACAATCTTGCCCGCCGATGCGGTTGCCTGCACCAGCGCGGGCGGAGCCAGCGCGCGAAAATCCGGAAAGAAGATGCGAATCGAGGAAGGCTGGCTGCGGCGACCGAACGCATCAACCGCGTAGATTTTGTAGGACACGGTGGTGTTAGGCGGTGCGCTGCGGTCTACGACTAGCGGAAGTTTTGGATCCCATTTGATGCCTAGGACGAACGGCTTAACGCTGATTGAACTCCCGTTGCGTTCCACGATGCAAGCGATGGCGGGCAAAGCGCGATTCTCCGGCGGCGGATTCCAGGAGAGTGACACGCCTGTTGCATCCACTTTGGCTTGCACGCTGTCGGGCGCAGGCGGCAACGGCGTAGCTTGCGATGCATCGACTGCTGGCGAAACGATCGGCTGGCCGGAAGGATTGCCCTGCGCGTCCAGGCCTTGGATCGTGTACGCGCGCGCTCCCGCAGCGGCGTTCGGCAGATCGGCATAAAGTCCAAGGGCGCGAGCGTAGTTGACATCGCTAAAAGCTCGGATGCCGAGAAGGCTGATGAAATTCTTGTGCTGTGCTTGGGTGAACGTGGGTTTGCCGAGCTCGTCAGGCAAGCGGCGAATGGTATCAGCGTCTTCAATGGGCAGAGCAGCAAGTGCGGCGGAATCGCCCATCGCAACTTTGGGGACGATCACGTTGCCTGAAGCGTCTGAGATGCGCCATCCGCCCGCGGGCCACTGAGACGCCGGTGGAAACCACAGTAACTGCACGTGGCCCTGGCCATCGGAGACCGCAAAGGCAGCACCGGGATTCTGTTGCGCGAAGCTGACGGCGCTTGCGGCCACCAGCAACAGCACGGCGATGACGGATTTGCGCGACGAAGGCATCCTCTTACTCCTTGTCTCCTGGTCCCTGCTTCCTTGTCCCGTCCTTCTCACATGTGCACCGAGAACGATACGCTGCCCAGCGGCCAAGGCAGACCGAGAGATGCGCTGGCGTCGATATCGACCGGCAGAGCTTCGGCGTGAAACTGTGCGCTCACCCAGTCGGAGACGCAAACGCTATCCACGCAGGCGCCGGCGCTGGCATTGGCGGAAAAGTCGCCCTCGATGTGCGGCTGCGGTGTGATGGCGACGCCCGCGTCCACGCTGCCCTTGACGTATGCGGAAGCCACGGAACTGTCGCCGACATCGAGATCGACGCTGGTGCCGCCGCCGATGGCGAGTCCCTGATCGGAGAGCATAACGTACATATCCGCATCGGAAAACAGAAAGTGGCCTTGAATGCGTGGGCCCTCCTGCTTGCCGGCGTCGATGTGCCACGGGCCGTTGCCGAAGTGAAGATCGACGGCAGCATCATTGGCGCTGCTGCCCAGGCTGAGCGAGGCCAGGCCGTTCATGAAATTGAGTTGGCCCCACAGACGGCCGTCGAAGTTGCCGCCCGCATACTGGAA
>JBAWFY010000073.1:0-3207 GCA_049592335.1 Occallatibacter sp. | reverse complement strand
GCGGCACTCACACCGCCGTCGCCGCAGCCCGCGCCATAAATTAACACTTGCATCACAATGCTCCGCACCGCCTCGCACGTATAATCGCCTTGCTTCCCGAAAAACCTGTGAGGTCTGCCGAACGAAGGACGTTTCCATGGCAGGTATAGCGCATGTGGCTGTAGGGCTAGCTGTCAAGCCGCTCGTTCCTGAAGTCAACGTTGGCTGGCTTATCCTCGGCACTTGGGTGCTGGACATTCTCTGGGTCATCTTTTGGGCCGTCGGCCTTGAAACCTCGCCTGCCTACCATGGGCCTGGCGCTCACCCTCCCTATTGGGACCACAGTCTGCTGATGGCCGTAGTCTGGTCGCTGCTCTTTGGCCTGCTGGCCTTTTGGCTGGCACGCCGCTCCCGGCGTCGAATACGTATTGGTGTCGTCATCGGCCTGATGGTCTTCTCGCACTGGGTGCTGGACTGGATCACGCATCCCATGACGGCGCTTGTGCCCACCGACAAAGGCATTCCCCTCGCCTTCGGCAACTCGCCACTCGTCGGTCTCGGGCTCTACCACTCACTCGCTATCGTGTGGGTGACGGAGATCGGAGGCACTCTCGCCGGCCTCGCGGTTTACATCGTATGGCGCATGCGCAACAAGAAGCCGGAGCCTGTCGCAGAGCCGGTCTGAGGACGAGGATCAGCGCCGGAGTCACCGATCGTCTATCTTAGAGGTAAGGTGTCCCCGTGAGCGCTTCCCCTGTCACCGCACCCACAATCGAACCCTGGCTTCGCGGCACGCACACAGACATTTCCGCCGCCGCCCGCGCCGTCTTGCACGCGCTCGAACTCGCCCTCGACGACCTGACCAAATGGACCGCTGGCCTCACCGACGCTGAAATTCACGCGCAGCCGCTCGGCCTCACGCTCATCGCATTTCACTTGCGCCACATTGCCCGTTCCACCGATCGCATTCTCACCTACGCCGAAGGCAAGCAACTCGCCGCCGAACAATTGACCGCGCTGAAGGACGAACCGGCAGACTCGAAGCAGGGAAGTGAAGCAAGGCGAGAGTCTCTGGCCGAGCTTCTCGCCGAAGTCGAAGCATCCTTCACCAACGCAGCCGAGCGCATTCGCGTACTGGCCACAGCCGATCTCGACACGCCGCGCTTCGTCGGCCGCAAGCAGTTGCCCACCTCCATCGGCGGTGCGCTCATCCACGTCGCCGATCACACGCTGCGGCATGTTGGTCTCGTCATCGCCACAGCAAAAGTGCTGAAAGCGCAGCGAAGCTGACGGCTACTTCTTCTCTTCGCTCAACAGCGAATCCTGAATGTGCCCCATTTTTTCCTGCTTGGTCTTCAGGTAGTTGGCGAAGGTCTCCTGTGGCTCGACCTCGGCAGAGACACGCTCTGTCACCGTAATCCCCGCCGAGTCAAGTGCCGCCACCTTTTCCGGATTATTCGTAATCAGCCGCACGCGCGACACGCCCATCAGCTTGAGCACCTCGGCCGGCAGCTCGTACCCACGGCAATCGGCGGCGAAGCCCAACTCTTCGTTGGCTTCCACCGTATCGAGACCCTGGTCCTGCAGTTCGTAGGCTTTCAACTTCGCCATCAGCCCAATGCCGCGGCCTTCCTGTTGCTCGTAGAGCAGAATCCCCGCGCCCTCGGCAGAGATTTTGCGCAGCGCAAGCTCCAGTTGCAACCGGCAATCGCAGCGTAGCGATCCAAAAACGTCGCCGGTCAGGCATTGCGAGTGGATGCGCACCAGGGGCGGCGCCGCGTGCACGTCACCCATCACCAGCGCCACCAATCCTTCCACAGTCCCGGCCTGCCCACAGCCAGACTGGCTGTCGATTTGCGAGTCCTGAGTGCGCACGCCCTCAAAGCCCAAAATACGAAAGACGCCCCACCGTGTAGGAAAATCCGCCTCCGCAACTTTCTTTACGCTCTCCAGTCCCATGGGTCTATTTTACGTGGAGCGCAAAACCCGGCTCTCGCAGTGGTGTGCAGGCATTCGTGGGGGGCGAAAGGCGACAAGCTTTGCCTCCCACCTTACTCAAGTCCAGCCGGCACCGGCGTCGTTTGATTGACCGGAGTTTCACGGCTTGCTAAGATAACACTGCGGGGTGGAGCAGCCCGGTAGCTCGTTGGGCTCATAACCCAAAGGTCGCTGGTTCAAATCCAGCCCCCGCAACCAATCAAATCAATAACTTACAGATGATTTTTGACTGATCGCTACTCGAAATTCACTCCCACTGACTCCCATTAGCAAATTTCGTGTTTTCAGGCGCTCATCCGTACTGGCCTGAGCACCATTTCCACGATTTTGCCGTTGGCCTCCCGCTTCGAGTTCGACATGGCCTGTCCATAGACGTTCATCGTCGTCTGAATTGAGGCGTGTCTCATCAGTTCTTGCTGCACCTTCATCGGCGCTCCGGTCTCGTCCAGCCACGAACGGTACGTGTGGCGGAACGTATGCCAGCCAATGCGGGCGAACTTCCCGGCGGCAGCCTTGCGCTCCTCATGGATGAGCAACCGCTTGCCGTTCGGAGTTGGTTTCACCTGGCTGCACCAGACGCCGACGCCAGCTTGGCACTTCGGGCATTCCACCAGACAGCACCCTGCTGGATGAATGTGCCGCTTCTGAATCTCAGTCGGGAAGTACGGCTTGTTCGAGAGAGGACTTGCGAAGACCCAGCCTTCCTCAGTTGGCAATGCTTCCTTCTCCCATGCGAGCAGAACCTCGACTAAAGATTCGTGAAGTGGAACATAGTCGCGGGAATACTCCGTCTTCACATCGTCCACATGCCCGCTCACGAAACTCCGTTGAACAAGCAGTTGGTTCTTCTCGAAGTCGAAGTCGTCCCACTGGAGCGCCGCGATCTCGCTCACGCGAAGACCGAGGCATTGTGCAACAATCACCATCGTGCGGTATGGTTCTTTCAGTAATCCGAGGATGGATTCGTATTCCTGCACAGTCAACACCGTCGGGCGCTGGCGGCGTTTTGTCCCGCCCTTCACGCGAACCATCTGAATCGGGTTCCGGCGATCAGTGAAGAGTTCCCAGCGGGCCGCGCACTCAAAGATCACGTGCATGACGCCGCGAATATGGGCTTTCGATTTCGGAGCCATATCCAAACTCTTCAACCAGCCTTCAACCAACATCGGACGAATCTGGTGCAGCAGGTACTCGCCCCACCTCGGACGAATGTGAATCTTGATATTCGAC
>JBAWFY010000072.1:0-3505 GCA_049592335.1 Occallatibacter sp. | reverse complement strand
CCGCGATGGGATTAGTTCCCACGGTCACCGTCGTGCTTGCATTCGTTGCCCCATCGATCACCGTCACAGTTGTGCCGCCGTTATTTGCCACGTAGATCTTGTTGGTTACAGGGTTCACGGCGGCTGTTTGGGGACCGCTTCCCGCCGTCACCGTTCCGGCAATTGTTTGCGCCCCGGCTACCGACGGCAAACCCAGCCAGCCAAAAAGGATCGACACCAGCATTGCAGCCTGCGCGATGGCCGCGCTGCCGCGCGAGCCGAAGAGGGCGGCAACTCCACAAGGCGCTTGAAGAGGGCGGGGACGAAAGTTGGCAACAAAAGAGCGGTGGGTTTGCGGCACGGTCGAACTCCTTATCTGTGTGGATCGAGCTGATTGGAAGCGGGAAGCCCTAGACCATACGAACTTTGTGAAACAAGCCAGGACGGAATGGATTCCTCACCTTCAGGTGCAGGATATGAAGACTCAACAAAGCGGTGAAGTAACTTGGGGTAAACTGATTACGGTAATTTTTCCCACGAATTCAGGGGTTTCCCCTCATGCCGCCAAAAGCTGGACAGGGTTTGCCGCCTGCCGAAATCGAGCAGGAGCTTGGCAGAGTGCTGGCGAGCTCGGCGTTTTCGCGCCCGCGCCGTTTGTCGCGGCTGCTGAAACATCTGGTGGAACATACTTTGCGGGGAAAAGAGGACTGCCTCAAGGAAACCTTGCTGGGTATTGAGGTCTTCGACCGCGGACGGGACTTCGATCCGAAGGTCGATCCTATCGTCCGTATCGATGCGCGAAGGCTCCGCGCGCGTTTGACGCAGTACTACGCCGACGAAGGTGTAACAGACCCTGTACTGATCGTTCTGGAGCCAGGCAGCTACATTCCATCTTTTTGCAGACGCGAAGAGCAGAAGACCAAGCCGGAATTTCTGCCGCCGCCCTCCCGCAACCGCCATTCGGTGGCGGTGCTGCCTTTTGCCAACTTCAGCAATCTCACCGAATACGAGTTGTTCTGCGAAGGGTTGAGCGAGGACATTCTCAACCGCCTGACCCAGCACCAAGGCCTGCGCGTGATTGCACGAGCTTCTGCATTTCAGTTTCGTGATCCGACTTGCGATCCTCGGCACATTGCAAAGCAATTGCGGGTAGATACCTTGGTGACCGGCAGCCTGCGCGGCGACAACGAAGACGTACGGATCACCGCGCAACTGGTCAACGCGGAAGACTCAACGATTCTCTGGTCGCAGGAATATCGCCAGACTGCTGCAGGCATCCTTGAATTCCAGGAGAGGATTTCTCGGGATGTTGTGGCGCGATTCCAACCTCGGCCTGAAAGCGATGCTCCGACCGTGCAAACGCAGCGGGCACATGGCAACGCCGACAGCGGCTACCGTCTCTTTGTTCGAGGACGGCGTCTTCTCCATCAAGGCAGCCGCGAAGGCTATTTGCAAGCCATCGATTCATTGGAAGCATCGGTCAAAGCAGATCCCGCGTACGCTGCTGCATGGAGCAATCTCTCCATCGCATGCGCCTCGGCGCTCATGTTTCGTTTGCGCAATGCGAAGTCGCTGGTCGATCGCGCCAGGTTTGCCGCTGAAAAAGCTCTTGAACTGGATGCTTTCTCGCTGGACGCCCAGACTGCACTGGGGCTGGTGAGCGGGCTTGCCGATTTCAATTGGGCCGAAGCCAAGCGCTACTTCGATAGTGCGCTCCAAATCAACCCACTCTATGGGTTCGCCCGCATCGGACGCGCTATGCTTTGGTGCGCTCCAACTGGGCAGCTTGACGAGGCAGAAGACGAGTTGGAGCGAGTGCTTAGCAATGATCCGTTGAACGCCGAGGTGCAAATCAACCTCGGCAGGGTGTTCTATTTTGAACGGCGTTTCGATCTCGCTACGGAGATGCTGCAAGCCGTTCTCGATAACAATCCGCAGCACGGCAATGCCTGGATTATGTTGGCTTTCGTCCGTGAACAGATGGGCATGAAGCAGGAGGCGGTAGACGCCTATCGCCACTGGGAACGCCTGCTTTCTTCTTCCTTTACGACGACATGGACCAATGCCGTAGAACAAATTCTGTTGGGAAATCCAAAGCCTGCCGAGCGCACCGCCCGAAAGATGGCATGGATGGCAAGGCTAACTCTTTTTCCTTTGGCTGGATTTGTAGCCGACTTGTTTCTACGACTGGGAGATTATGACCAGGCAATGGGCTGGCTGGAAAAAGCCTATCAGGAGCGGGCGATTCGTCTCATTTGCGCAGCGGTTGAGCCGGCATTCGATCCAGTGCGCAATCATCCTCGTTTCAATTCGCTGCTTACCAGAATTGCGGGAGAAGCAATCACAAATTCCGCCGAACAAGAGAGAGCAGTGCTTGCTGGAAACCATTCCTCAGTCCCTCAGTAGTTACAAATAAGAAGATCGATCATAACAGCTCGCAAAGGCCGGCCTCGGCTGGGTCATTCCAGGTGATGCGCCGGACCCATGCAAGCCTCATGAGCGACCTTGGCGTGGAAGGGAAGCTCGTCGCCGATCAGCTCGGACACAGCCTCGATGTCAACCAGAACGTCTACACGCAGTCGGTCGTGTCAAAACGGCAGGCAGTCAATCAGTTGGAGATTTCGCAGGGTTGCAGAGGGCGCCGTAATCAACTGATTTGATTGGAGCGGGAGACCGGGATCGAACCGGCGACATTCAGCTTGGGAAGCTGACCCTAAATTGAAAACAAAGAACATCGCGAATTCCGGCACCTCTTTCCAGCGATTGAGTTTACCAGAAATTCGTAATCTTTCGCAGCACGGCCCTTAATGGAGTTCAAACGGAGTTCCAAGAGTCGTCGCAGAAACTTTCGGAACTTGTTGTGGTCCGCCTGATTTTCGTCATATCTGCGGAAGAGGAATGGCACGACGGGGGGGCGCGTCTTGAGACAGTTGAAATTGCGAGTTTTGGCATATGTCAGCTGTGCCGTACGGGTGAGCCCGTATGCGCCTTTAAAGTTTCCGGGCTAGACCGGACTCTCTCGAAGCATCTTAATCTTGGAACAAATATGTCTTGAGAACACGCTTCGAGCCCTCCTTTGGGAGATCATGTCTAGGGCCGCGCGCATACATTCCACAGCGTCACAGACGGGCCGCGACCCCCAAGCTGTGTCGTGGAATCACTGAAGTTTCAAGTGCGTTTCGATTGTCTGAAATTGCGAACTGCTTCAGCAAAGCCTTTGCCCAGGTTCGAAAACCATCTCCCCCCAAAGAAGAAGATGAAAATCCCCAGGAGAATTAGCAGGTGCCCTGGCTGAAGGAGAGATTCAAGCATTGAGTGGCCTCTCGCGAGATAACGCGAAGAATACTGTTGGCTTCTCTCGTTGTCAAGAAGATTAGTCGCCTAGTAGTCAGAATTTCTCTAGCAGGCTGCTGAAAAAGCCTGCTTTGTGGTAATCGTTCTTAGCTTCGGGTGCCATTTCCCGTGTATTTTGGCCGTTTCGTGTTGATCGCTGCGTTTTGCGAGCTGCTATTGCGGCCCGCAGAGA
>JBAWFY010000071.1:0-6509 GCA_049592335.1 Occallatibacter sp. | reverse complement strand
GCTCGACGCCGTCCAGGAATCGACGGTGAACACCAATTCGTTTTCCGTGGATCAGGGGCGCTACGCCGTGGCCCAGGTCAACTATTTCACCAAGTCCGGCACCAACGCATTTCACGGCGATCTGTACGAGATATGGAACGGCTCGCTGTTTAACGCGCAGGATTATTTTCTCCATGCCAACGACACGCCGGGGAACATCGCGAAAAAGCCGCGTTCGGTGGTGAATGAATTCGGCGTCAGCGTGGGTGGGCCGATCCGCAGGGACAAGCTCTTCTTCTTCGCTCACTATGAGGGCGTTCGCATCGCTTTGCCCATCGTTTCATTGATCACCTTACCCACACCCGCCTATCAGCAATATGTGCTGGGGCAACTGGCGGTGGGCGGAACTGACCCGGTCACAGGCACAAATCTTGCGGCCGAACCAGCGGAGATCCCCTTTTATCAAAATATGTTCTCGCTGCTGCCGCCTCCCGGCGGTTCGACTGTGCAGATCACAGGCTGTCCGCTGTATGTATCCGTGACTCCGCCGGCCCATGGTGCCCTGCCCAATGGTGACGGCTGCGCATCCCAGCAGCAGCGCTCTCTGAACAACAGCGACAGCGAGAACCTGATCGTGGTGAAGATCGATCACATCATCGACGCCAAAGACAGCATCTGGTACCGCTTTCAGCAGGACACGGGCCTGCAGGCGGAATGGACGGATCCCATCAATTCCATCTTCAACTCCTATTCGCCGCAGCCGCAGCGCACGTTGGTGGTGGGCTATACGCACATCTTCAGCCCGCGGTTGGTGAACCAGTTCAACCCCGGCGCAAGCTGGTATTCGAGCATTTTTGAACCGAACAATTATTCGCAGGTGCGCGAAACATTTCCCATCATGCTTGCCTCGGGTAGCGACAGTGTGCCCTTCACCACCATCGGCGGCCTGGACGATACGTTTCCGCAGGGACGCAAGGTGACGCAGTGGCAGATCAACGACAACCTGACCTGGACCCGCGGACGGCACACGCTGCATTTTGGCGCGAATACGCGGCGCGTGGACACCAGCGACTATGACCTCGGCGAGGGCATTGTGCCGACCGTCGCTTATAACGATCTAGCGGAGTTTACGTATGG
The DNA here is from genome assembly GCA_049592335.1 of Occallatibacter sp. Taxonomy (GTDB): domain Bacteria; phylum Acidobacteriota; class Terriglobia; order Terriglobales; family Acidobacteriaceae; genus Telmatobacter. The sequence goes on along the minus strand of JBAWFY010000071.1, from coordinate 5,393 downwards.
AACCGCATTCACCGCACATCAGAGCTTCCCGGTGTCGCTGAAGGATCGGGTGGCCGTGGGCAATCTGGAATACTACGGGATGGACACATGGAGGCCTTCGGCGAAGGCCACGATTACCTACGGCATGCGCGTGACCTGGAATACCAACGTCACCAGCCCGCAGAACCTGTTTTCCCGCACGGCCGGCTCCTTCCTGGATGCAACGCACCAAACCAGTCAGCAGTTGAATAAGGTTGTCCTGAGCAATGTTCACAACCTTTTTGCGGCCACGCCGCTGTTTATCTACCAGCCACGCGCCTCGATTGCCTATCAGCTTCGTCCGCGCACGGCCGTTCATGCCGGATTCGGCGTCTTCAACGACATCATCCCGCAGCAAATTGCGGATAGCGGCCTGATGAACGCTCCCAATGATTCCTCCTTTACCGGCGGCATCGGCGGACAGGTGGGCGGCCTGGGGATCGCTCCTGGCGTTCCGGGAAGCGCGATCGATGCGGCAGCCAGCGCCAATACGTTGTTTCAGACAACCTTCAGTTCCGGCGGCGCGCCCTGCGCGGGCATCCAGCTTGGCGCGCCAACCTGCCCGCTGGCCGTGAGCCTGAACACCTTCCCCACAGGAACGCTCAAGACTCCGTATTACTACCAGTACAATCTCGGCGTTGAGCAGCAGATCGGCGCGCGCGGAGACCTGCGCGCCGATTTTGTCGGCACGCGCGGACTGCACGAACCCTACCAAGTGCAGCTCAACGGCTACCAGAATGTCTGCAACGGATGCTTTGCGCCGTTCCCCTACGTGCGGCCGCTCGATCAGAGATTTGGAAATGTCACCGAGTTCCAAACCGGCGCGAACAGCAATTACAGCGGATTGCAGACCGTCTATACGCAACAATTAGGCGGCTTGACGCTGCGCGGCAACTACACCTTCAGCCACTGCCTCGACGAAGTCTCGAATGGCGGCTTGCTCGCCTTTTCTACGCAGGGGCTGGAATCGCCGTTGCCGGGAGAGTTAAGACAGCAGTATGCCAGCTGCGACTACGATGTGCGGCACAACATCTCCGCGTTCGGGGTGTATCAGGTTCCGTTCCACTCCGGCAATCGAATGCTGCGCCAGGTTTTTGGAGGCTGGTCCTTTTCGGAGACGGCGTTCCTTCACTCCGGACTGCCTTTCAGCGTGCTGAGCCAGCAATACAGCGCGCAAGTTCCCAGTTATTCCTATCAGGCATGTGACCCGGCCAATCCTCCAAGTTGCCAGCCAGGAGGTGTCTTTCAAGCATCGAATCCTGCCCAGACCATCCAGTTCGCCGTGCCGAACTATGCCAACCGGGTTCCGGGCGTGCCGCTCTATCGCAAGACTCCCTATACCGGCGTCACCGTCAATGGAACCAAGCAGTGGCTCAACCCCGATGCGTTCGTCTCGGTGGTCGATCCCACGACCGGCGACTGCTATTCCGGCAAGGTTGGCGTGCCGCCTGCCAGCGATAACCCGGCGCTCTGCCAGTTCGGCAACTCCGGCCGCAACTCGGTGCGCGGGCCGCACTTCACCGATTCGGATATGTACATCACGAAGGTTTTTCCGATCAGAATGCGAAACGGGGAGGGGATCAAGCTGCGCATTGATGGCCAGTTGTTCAATGCCTTCAATCATCCCAATTTTGCGTTGCCCGAAACGGTCGAGGCCGGCGTGCCCGGCTCGGTTCCGGCAAGATTCGGAACGTTGCAAAGCCTGACTATGCCGCCCACCGGACTGCTCGGTGTCGGCTTGGGAGGCGACAGCTCGCCACGCATGATCGCCTTTCAAGGGAGAATCGAATTCTGACAGTGCGTTAAGGCTTTTTACGCAGTGACTTAGGTCATCAGCAGAACCTATTATGCGCGGCTTCTAATGCCTTTTTCATTGACCCTGCCGGAAAGGCTCTGCTACGCTCTAGTAACGCTTTCGCATCTGCCCTCCTTAGGGCTGCAAGACTTTATCTGCGGGCAGTAAGGTCCGCATACGATTTATCCCTTGGTTCGATCACACTGCGCCGGCAGTCGAACCGGGGATTATGGTGTTTTCGGAAACGCGGTGAGCTTCTGGAGCCATTCCAGTGGATTCTTCTTGAGGAAAAAATCCACTCAGCAGTTACGGTTTCGGCCTACACCATTTCCGAAAACGCAATAGAGGCGCGATGTTACGCAAACGCTATTACATCGTTTTTATCGCCCGAGATGAGGACGGCCAACTGCGGAGAATTCCGCTTCCCCTCAGGTATGCCTACGGGTTCGTGCTGGCCGCGATCGTGGGCGCCTTCACCATTGTGGGCCTGGCCGGCTCCTACACCCGCATGCTGCTCAAGACCGAGCGCTTTAATCAAGTTCGCGCGGAACGCGAAACCCTGCGCCAGAATTATCAGCGCATGGAGCAGATTGCGCACAATCGCAGCGTGCAGGTTGCATCGCTGGGCGCGCTGGCCAACGAAGTGACCGCGCTCTATGGATTGCGTGAGAACCGGCTCGACGCAGCAAAGACGTCTGTGCCGGCCGCTTCCCAGGCTTCGGCCCCCGCGGCGGCTGCGATCGCCCCATCGGACGATATGAGCCCGCAGCAGGTCGCCAACTCCGTTGACAAGTTTTACGCGCTGCGCGCGGAAGCTCTCTCGGGCCAGATTTCCCGAGCCCTTGAAAGCGGACTGAGTTCGAGCTTTACCGGCGACTGGACCGAACTGGCGGATGCGCCTTCCATGTGGCCGGTTGAAGGCCGCATCGGATCGAGCTTCGGCCAGCGCGAGGATCCGATCAACGGGGAAGGCGCATTTCATTCAGGCGTGGACATTGAAGCGCCCTATGGAACTCCGGTGAGGGCGGCGGCTGACGGCGATGTGACCGGCGCCGAGATGGGCTCAGGTTATGGGCGCACCGTGGAGCTGAATCACGGCCACGACCTGCTCACGGTCTACGGTCATCTTTCGGCAGTTGCCGTGGTTCCGGGCCAGCATGTGACGCGCGGCCAGGTGATTGGCTACGTGGGCCAGTCCGGCCGGGCCACGGGGCCGCATCTACATTACGAAGTGCGCGTGCACAACGTGCCTGTGAATCCTTACAAATACCTGCGCGTGACCTACGCACAGGCCGCGAATATCGAGCCGGCTCCAGCGGGCAGCGAATAGAGACAGTCTAGCCAGGGGCGGCCGAGCAGAAATATCGCGCTGCCGGCCGGGAGATTCTTATTTTCTGGCGCGGCGTTCAGTGCTGCACGGTGCAATTCTCAAAAGCCAACTTCAACTGGGCCGTACCCAGTACTTCCATTTCGAGGCGCGAGGGGATAGGAAAGCCCTCGAGCCACTGGTACCCGACGTCGACGTTCATCTCCTGAACTTTCTGCGTTTCGTCCGCCGGGCGGATGAATGCATGGAAATGCGTGATCACGAGCCCGTGGTCGCTGGGAGAGTAAGTGGGCGTGATCTCGATCTTCGTGCCGGTAAGCACCACAATGTACTCGCGCAGGATGTGGCCGTTGTCGAAGGTTTCAAACAGTTCCACGTCCGGTTGTTTGATGTGAATCTTCCTGCCCCCATCGTCGGTGGCGGCCATTTCCAGCCCGCTGGGCGAGTCCGGGATCACCTGTCTTTCGATAAAAGGCGTCCAGAACTGCATAAATCCCTGGACCAGCGTCTGGTCCAACGCACTGTGCATGTCACTGAGCATTTTGGTCTGGTCGGCGTCGAGTTGTTGAGGCGGAGAGTTCCAGTCAAGTACGCTGCTGCCATCCATGCGGGCGTGAAGCGCAACCTTGACTGAACCGAGCAACGTGACCTTGGCCTGGTTCGTGGCGCTCATCTGGCCGCCATTTTGCGTTAAGAAAAGCGCTTCCCAGTTGGGGCGCATTTCGCAATCAAAACCCTTGAGCCCGGAGACCGTGCTGGAGTAATACATCTTCCTGGCTTGCGCCAGCCAGTCGTCGTTCGTGGAAGACGGCGCAGCCGGCGGATTCTGCGCCATGGTGAGCGCTGCGAAACCAAACGCCGCAAGGAAAACGGCGCAATGCGCTTGCCACAGAAAGGTGCGCTTTTGCATACGAGCGATCCTGCTTTCCTGGGAGATGCTGTCATTTTGCTCTAAGCGGCTGCGATGCGCAACAGCGAAGGGCAACACCAAGAAATGGGGCAGGCATGGTATCGTGGGCACGGCTGATCTTGAGGAGAGTGAACATGCGTTTCTTTCTCGCCAGTGTCACGGTTTGTTTTGCCTTGGCCACATCGGCTGCTGCTCAATCGGGCGCGGGACCGGAGGCGGCGCCGGCTCGCCCTGGCGTCGATACGGCTTTTGCCCGGGCGCAACATCTGCGCCACGGCATTAACGCTTCAAGCTGGTTTTCGCAGTCGAGAGACTACTCCGCCTTTCATACCGATCGCTACACCGATGCAGACGACATTGCGCTGATTGCGAAGCTCGGCTTCGACAACGTGCGGCTGAGCATCGACGGCGAGGCGCTGGAACAATCGTTCAGGAGCGCGCAGTGGGGCGGCAAGGACGATTTTGTCAAACGTCTAGATAAGGCGGTGGATACGATTCTGGCCGATGGGCTGGCGGTCCAGATCGATGTGCACCCGAGCGACGAATTCAAGCACAAGTTGCGCAGCGGCAGCGACGATGTAGACCAGTTCGTCGAGCTTTGGCGCGAGCTGGCCGCGCATTACGCCAACCGCAATCCGGAGCGCGTATTCTTTGAAATTCTCAACGAGCCGGAGGTAGACGATTCTTACCGCTGGGCCGGTATCCAGACGCGCGTGGCCGCGGCGATCCGCGAGGTTGCGCCGCGTAACACGATCATTGCCACCGGCGCGAGCTGGTCGGATATTCGCGACCTGCTGCGGCTAGAGCCGCTCGCCGATGGCAACGTGATTTACAACTTCCACTTCTACGATCCGCACGAGTTCACACATCAGGGCGCGACGTGGGGCGTTCCGTGGTGGAGCGAAACGCATTCCATTCCTTACCCGGTCCCTTCCGATGTGTTGTCGCCAGCCGGAATGCAGCCGCTGCTGGCCCAGGTTCCGGATTTGGCCGATCGCTTCGAGTTGGAGAATTACTTCCTCGACGATTGGAACGCGCAGCACATTCAGGCGCTCATCGATGAAGCGGCGGCCTGGGGACGCGAGAATCATGTGCCCCTCATCTGCAATGAGTTCGGCGTCTTCCGCGACCACTCCGACCCGGCATCGCGCGCCAATTGGATTCGCGACACGCGCACGGCGCTTGAGGCCGACGGTATTGGCTGGGCGATGTGGGATTATCGCGGCAATTTCGGCGTGGTGACCAAGCAGGACGGGCAGGCGACGCTGGTGGATGAGGCGGTGATGAAGGCGCTGGGGCTGAGCGCAAAATGATGCGCGCATTGCGAACGTCCGCGCTGATTT
>JBAWFY010000070.1:0-5857 GCA_049592335.1 Occallatibacter sp. | reverse complement strand
GCCCAATGTTGCCGAAGTGCAGATATGGCGAAAGGCGGCTCGTGCCTGCGAGCTCGGGATGATTGCGGTTTTCGTCATAGGCGGCCAGATCGTTTGCGATGAAGGCGCGCAGGCGCTTCATAGCGGAGCGGGTGCCTCCGGTGAAAGTATCGGCGGGCCGGATCGTGCGGTCTAGTTTCGTAAATCCGGCGGCAATATCCTTCGAAAGGGAAAAGCACGCGACTGCCTTGGATTGTTTCCACGGATGTTGCGGTTCGATCCGCTTCGGCGCAACGAGGAATTTCGGCAGCTCCGCCTGGAGACGCGGCCGAAAGTGGTGCAGGAGGGCAAAGCTGCGGTTGAAGACGCGCGAAGGCACGACGACATCCGCATCGACGGTCCAGTAGGGAATATCGATGCGGCGGGCGACAACGCGACGCCACCGTTCCGGCTCGCGGCAGGGATTTTCATCGCCGATGAGCAGCGCTGCGCCAATCTCTTCGAGGAACCTTGCGAGAGTTTCGGGAGCGCGGCGCACAATGAAGCCAATCCCGCGCTCGGCTGCGTCTTCGGCTGCGTCGCGCAGGCCCTGTTGCAAAAAGTGATAGTGGCGCAGGTTCGCATTCGGGTAGTTGGGAATCACGCCGAAGTAGATGACAACTGGCACTCCAAGATGATTAGCAGCCGCAATCGCCACATCGAGCGCCGGGTTGTCGACCGCCCGCACCGCTCGCTGCATCCAGTAGATGACACACTTGCCGTCCTTGCGCGGCCAGCCGCCGCGCCGCACCAGAACGCGCGGCTGATCGGCGAGGGCGGCGAGCTCAGCAGGAACTTCTGCCGGCGCGGGAATCATTATAGGGAGCGACCTCTGATTTCTATTCTCAACCAGCGCGCGGCCCTGTAGGATGGTTCCGTTGCATCGCATGCCATCGCACTTCTTCCCCATTGCGCATCGTCAAATTTCGCATGCAGGTTTTTCCATGAGACAGATTCTGCTTTCTCTGCTGCTCTTCTTATGTATGGCAACTTGCCGGGCTCAGGGCTACACGCCCAGCCCGGACTCGCTACCCCACGACGGCGTGCCCAAGGGCACGGTGACCAAATTCGTGCTGCCGCCGGGCAAATACTATCCGGGCACGCCGCACAACTGCGCGGTCTACGTTCCCGCCGAGTACGACGCGGCGAAGCCGACGCCGTTCATGATTTTTTTGGACGGCAGCCAGGCCATCGATAGCTCGATGCACATGCCGGTCGTCTTCGATAACCTGATCGCCAAGCACGATTTGCCGCCCATGATCGCCATCTTCATCGATCCAGGAGTTCTGTCCGCGGTGAGCGACGCTGCCCAGAACCGCTATAACCGCATCTACGAATACGATTCGCTGACGCCGCGTTTCGCCCAGTTTCTGCTCAACGAACTGATTCCCGCCGTCCAAAAGAATTACAACCTGTCGCAGAATCCCGACGACCGCGGACTGAGCGGCGTAAGCACGGGCGCGGTGGGCGCGTTCATGGCGGCGTGGAACCGGCCCGACCAGTTTCATCGCGTGCTGAGCCTCATTGGAACGTACGTCTCGATGAAAGGCGCGGACGAACTGCCGGCGCTGATTCGCAAGACCGAGCCCAAGCCGATCCGCATCTTCATGCAGGATGGATCGCACGACCACATCAGCGCCGCAGAGCCTTACGGCACGCACTTCTCCGGAAGCTGGCCTGTCGCGAACCAAACGATGTACGAAGCGCTCGAATTTGCTGGTTATGACGTGAAGCTGGAGATGGGCACTGGCGGCCACGATCTCGACCAGGGCGGTGCGATTCTGCCCGATGCACTGCGCTGGCTGTGGCGTGGCTATCCTACGCCAATCGTGGAGCAGGAGCCGACTGCCGCGCATGAACCGGGGTACGATGCAGCAGATCGCGTCTTCTCGACGATTTACGTGGACAAGCCGTGGCGCGAGATCGGCAGCGGCTATGGGGAGATCACGAGCCTCACCTCCGATGTCGAAGGCAACGTCTATTTTGATTACTTTATGGACGCCAAGGCCAGCGCCATCGAGCGCGTCGACGTTGACGGCAAGATCACGCAATGTGCTGAACCGCCAAGTGGCGGATCCACCCCGCATGGTGCACCCATTCTGCACATGGGCCCCGGCGACCGGCTCTACGCCGCGATCTCCGAGGTCGATTTGGATAACCCAGATCATGGCCAGATCGTTTCCTGGAGCGTGGCGAGTGGCACGGCCAGCGACAAGAGAGTCGTCGCCAGCGGATTTGACAAGATGGCTCCTGTCAGCGGCTTCCCAATGAACATGACCGACTTCGCCGTCTTGCAGAATGGCACGGTTTACGCCGCCTTCAATATGGACGTGGTGCGTATCGACCCTTCGGGCCGGATGAGTTCAGCACTCCAGTGGGCCAGCCTGGTCAATGAAATGGGCCCGGCCTCCAAAATTGCCCTCTCGCCCGATCAGTCCATGGTCGTCGTCCCCGATCAGCTCTCCCGCTACGGCTGGTCGTTTCAGATTGCTGCGGACGGCTCGTTCATCAACGGCGAGCCCTTTTATCGGCTGGAAGTCTCGGAGGCAATTGGCACGCCGCCATTGACCTTCGTAAAGGGCAACGCCGCGGAGGACACGAACGGCCAAGTCTACTTCGCAACACCGCTGGGCATTCAGATTGCGATGCAGAACGGCCGCATCTCGCAGATCCTGAATTCGCCCATTCCCGGCGGGGGACCCCTGACGGCCATCACATTCGCGGGCAATGCCAACGCGAGCTGGATTTATGTTGCGCAGGACGGGAAGTTGTTTCGGCGGCACGTCAAAGTGAGAGGCGCGAATGCATGGACGGTGGTGAAGCCGCCAAAGCCGACGTTGTAAGTACAGGGAGTAGGCAATAGGGAATAGGGAGTAGAAAACGAAGGCCGCCCGCAGGCGGCCTTTAAGCTGACAGCTGACGGCTCTGTCTTTCTACCACCTGCCCCAGGCGCGCGTGAAGTAATCGGCCATGGTCATGCCCACCAGCACCAGGAATGTGAACAGGCCCGAGGCTACGGTGAGCTTGGTCAGCTTGGTGCTGTACTTGACGTGCATGAAGAACAGCACCACCAGCATCATTTTCGCGGTGGCAATGGCGAGCGCGACTACCGGATTCCAGAACAGAGTAAGGCCGGGACCGATGTGCCACTCGCCGAGGTCGATGTAGGAAGCGAGGACGGTCAACGCCGTGCCCACGAGCAACGCAGCGAGAATGATCATGTAAGTCACGGGACTTACGATGTGGTGTTCCTGCTCGTGTTGTTGATTCTGTTCGCTCATGCGCTCTCACCCCTGATGCCTGCTGATCAAATACAGCAGGGCGAAGAGATAGATCCAGATGATGTCGACAAAGTGCCAATACAACCCGAAGTTCTCGACAAACGTGACGTGCCCCGTGGTGTAGGCCCCGGCTTTGGCGCGAAAGATCATAAAAATCAGGATCGACACTCCGATCACCATGTGCAGTGCGTGCATGCCCGTCATGGCGAAGTAAAGAAAGAAGTACTGTTCGGTCTTCTGCGCCATGTCAGGCGCCAGCGCCTTGTCGTCCGGATACTGCTGATGCACTTCGGGGTCCGAAGCGGGATCGGTGAACGCCTGCACGCTGTAGTTGTGGATGCCGGGAACGTGATGCTTCTCCCACTTCTCATGCCACTCAATACCCTTGATACCCAGGAAGGTGAGGCCAAACACAAGCGTGAGGCAAAGGTACACGAGCAGCGACTTTCTGCGCCGCATTTCCGCCGACCACACGCTCATGGCCATGGTAAAGCTGGAGCAGATCAGGACTCCGGTATTGGCAGTGCCCCAGAAGATGCTCAACTGGTGCGAGGCGGCTACGAAAGCCTGGTAATACCAGTTGCGCATGATCAAGTAGGCCATGAACAAGCCGCCGAAAAACATAACTTCCGTCAGCAGGAAGAGCCACATGGCGAAGTTGGTGGCGTCAAACTGCTGGCTGACGGTCTCGAAGTGATGGCGCTGATAGGGCGGATGCTCGTGATGAGCTTCCGTCGGCGCGCCGTTTGCGATTGCGGTGCTATCCGACACTCGCCACCTCTTTCTGCTGTTGGTGTTCGAGCCACTCGTAATCGTAGGCTTCGTGATCCATGATGGGAGTCTCAGTGAAGTTCTCGGTCAAGGGCGGCGACTGCGTTTGCCATTCCAGGCCCGTAGCCTGCCAGGGATTATCGCCCGCGATTTCGCCGTATTTGAGCGACCAGGTGAGGTAAAGAATCGGCAGCAGATAACCCACGCCGAGAATGGTCGCGCCCGCGGTCGAAAATACATTCAGTGCCTGGAACTCCGGCGGATACGCGGCGTAGCGGCGCGGCATGCCCAGCATGCCGAGGATGAATTGCGGAAAGAATGTAAAGTTGAAGCCTATAAATGTAACCACGGCGGCAAGCTGCGAAAGCTTTTCCGGATACATGCGGCCGGTCCACTTGGGCCACCAGAAGTGAATGCCAGAAAGGAAGGCCATCAACATGCCGCCAACCATCACAAAGTGGAAGTGGGCAACGATGAAGTACGTCTCGGTCAGATGAATGTCGGTGCCCGTGGCGCCCAGAAAGACGCCAGTGAGTCCGCCGATCGTGAACAGCCCCATGAAGCCGAAGGCATAGAGCATCGGCGTCTCGAAGGTAACGGAGCCTTTGTAGAGAGTGAAGGCCCAGTTGTAGATCTTGATGGCGGAGGGCACCGCAACCAGCATGGTCAGCAGCGAGAAGATCAGCGCCGCGTAGTTGGAGATGCCCATGATGAACATGTGGTGTGCCCACACGAAGAATGCAAAGACCGCAATCGCCACCGAAGAGAACGCGACCGCCGTGTAGCCAAAGACGCGCTTGCGGCTGAAGGTCGAAACCACTTCGGAGATCACGGCCATGCCGGGCAGAATCATGATGTAGACGGCCGGATGCGAGTAAAACCAGAACAGATGCTGGAAGAGCAGCGGATCGCCGCCAAACGCGGGGTCGAAGACGCCGATGTGGAAGAGGCGCTCAAGGACCACCAGAACCAGCGTAATGGCCAGCACCGGCGTGCCCAGCACCATCAGGATGGAGGCCGCGTAGGTGGACCACACGAAGAGCGGCAGCCGAAACCACGTCATGCCCGGGCAGCGCATCTTGTGGATGGTGACGATGAAGTTGAGGCCCGTGAAGATGGAGCTGAATCCAGCCACGAACACGGCCAGACCGGCCGAAACCACGTGCGTATTCAGATAGTGCGTGGAGAGCGGGGTGGTGAAGGTCCAGCCCGTATCTACTCCGCCGGTAGCCATGGTGTAGAGCATCATGCAGCCGGCGATAACATATAGATACCAGCTCAGCAGATTGATCTTGGGCAGCGCCAGGTCCTTGGCGCCAATCATCATCGGGATGACAAAGTTGCCGATGGTCGCCGGCACCGACGGTACCAGAAAGAAGAACACCATGATGAGGCCGTGCATTGAGAACACCTTGTTATAGGTGTCTGCCGCCATCAGCGAAGTTTGCGGCGTGAGCAGCTCCAGGCGGATGAGCCCGGCGAGCGCGCCGCCGACAAAAAAGAAGAACGTGATCGAGATCAGGTAGAGAGTGGCGATCCGCTTGTGGTCGCCGGTCAGCAGCCAGCTGAGCAGACCATTCTCTTTGGTCAGGTAGTTCATCTTGGGAATCCTGGCCGTGGACTGATCGGGAAGACTGATGATAGTGGCAGCGCTCATGGCTTGACCTCCTTCTGCGCTCCGGGCGTTTGCGACCCAGCCGCTGGTTGGCCGCCCTCAATGTTCGGAGGCAGCTCGGTGGTGTTGAGAGTTTGCTGAACCCGGTAATCGGAATCGAGATGCTTGATGT
>JBAWFY010000069.1:0-3648 GCA_049592335.1 Occallatibacter sp. | reverse complement strand
GACGTACCAGGGAGTAAACAGATAACAGAGCAGGTGAAGGCCGTTCTCTGGCCGTCCGTGCAGAATGTAAAGCAGCCGAACCGAAAGCGTGAGGGATAGGATGAAAGCGCAGAACCATAAAACGGCTCCGGCTTTTGCGCTAAACAGGCCCAGTGGCAGAACCAGGAAAAAGGCCGAAGGCATATCCAGCGATACGTTCGGCCAACTGCCCACAAGCCCTTCCTGCTGCTGCAGGTGAAGAATCGCGCTGGTATCGTAAGGACTTCTGTGATGGACAAGCTGTTTTCCGGCCGCCCAAAAGCCGATGAAATCGCTCTCGCCCAGGTTCATGGAGTTGACGAGCACCGCCAGCATTCCCACGGTGAAGGCAATCAGACATACGGCGGCAATAGTCTTTGCAGCTTTTCCGTTCATATTCGACCTGGCGGGTTCTGGCCGGAGTCACGCAGACCATGCACACTGGGCAAGGCAATCTCGGCTGATGGCATGTCGGAATTATATCCACGGAGGGCGCAAGCGGGTTCTCGGGCAAATACAAAGGCGATTTCGTGGTTCCTGCTCAAGCTCGGGTCAAATTCGATGGGTCGGGCCGGGATCGGGCGATGAGGTACCACGCCAGCCATGCCGGTGCGGTCCAGAGCCAGAGGGGAGAGATCAGGGGCGACACGGAAGCGATCATGCAGAGTTGCAGATCGGTGAGAACGATCAGCAGCGCAAGGACGGTGAGAAGGCTGCGCGAGCGTGCGCCATAGGCTCCTTCCAGGATTGCTGGGAGCGCACAGCACTGGTCGTAGGTCCAGCCATAGGGTGCAACGATCAAGCCAACAAGGATCAGCAGGTTTCCGTCCCTGGCCCAGTCCCACGACGAACGACGTTTCCAAAAATGGATGAGCGCCCAAACACAGCCCGCCGCGGCGGGCAGGAACCGGAGCCATACAGCCTGGGGATCGATCCAATGGCGAAGGGCGTCGGCGAGGCAGGGGCTGAACGTCGCTTTGAGTCCGGAGAATTGCAGGGCGTGAAAGTATTCGCTCCAGGCATGCGGTTCCAGGAAGTAAGCAGCGGCGGTGGTTGCGGCGAGAGCGCCAACGGCGCCGGCAAGCACTTTGTAACTGCGTGTCGCCACAATCCAGACTAGGAGGGTTGCGGCAAAGGGCAGAAAAAGGTGCGGCTTCAGGGCGCACAACCAAAGCGCCGCGCCGCTCACAAGCGGACGGGACCGATGAAAACGCAGGAATAGAACGAATCCCAGCAGAGCCAGGACGGACAGCTGCCCTGTGGCGAGCGCCAGGATCAGGGGCGTGAAAGCGAAGCTCAGCCAATGGATGTAGTTGGGTGGAGAGCCGTGCATGATCCGGAGAATGTATACGGAAAGCAGAGCGCAGCCGAGGAAAAGCACGTTCCAGAGGAAACCTGCGCTCTCAACCCCCAGCCAACCAAATGGATACAACAGAGGCAACACCCATGGGGGATTGAAGAGCGGCAGCATGGTGCCCTTTCGGCACCCAATCGACGCTTCGAGGGCCACGATTGCCTGGGGGTCATATGGACTGGCGTGGTGGGCGAGTTGATGCCCGGCTGCCCAGAATCCGACAAAGTCGCGGCTGATATTCAAGCTCGTGAACGGGACAGCAACGACAGCAATGAGAGTGAATACGAGTCCCAAACCAACGACAATTCCGGTCAATGCTTCTGCCAGATCTCGGTTTTGCTGCAAGGGGACTACATCACTCCTGGATGCCATGGTGAGGATTGTATCTGAAACTGCGATGGGTTCCGGGTTTCCCTGACGAGTGAATTCGCAGTGCCTATGTGAAAAGCTCCTCGCGGGCTGCAGGCGTCAAGCAGCGACGCGGCTGGGAGAAACGTTGGGCCAGGATATACCAGGCCAGCCATGCCGGCGCGCTCCAGAGGTATAGGGGCGAGACGATGTGCACGATACAAATTTGAATGTCCAAAGCAAAAATGGCGAGCGCGAGCACGGCCACAACGTTGCGCGAACGCGAAGCGTAGGCGCCGTCCATGAGAGCAGGGATGGCGAGGCACTGATCGTAAAACCAGCAGTAGGGTGCGGCGGCAAGAGAAACCAGCATCAGCAACCCGCCGTCGGATCTCCAATCCCACGCGGCGCGCCGGCGCCAGTAGTAAACCAGGGCCCACATGCAGCACAAGGCTGCCGGCAGGTACTGGAGCCAGGTCGCGTGTGGAGCGATCCATTGGCGGAGGGCGCACGCAAGGCAGGGAATGAGATCGTTTTCGACGGTTGGCGAGCGCAACAACCGCTCGTAGTCGAGCCACGCATGCGGATAGAGCAAAGATGCAAGTGCGCTCGAGAGCGCGAGAGAAGCGGCGGCGCCAGCCAGCAGCTTCCAGGCGCGCGAGACGATGATCCAGGCGACTAGTGCGGCGGCAAAGGGCAGGAAAAGATGGGGCTTGAGAGCGCAGAGCCACAGAGAGGCTCCAGCAAGAAATGGCCGGGCGCCATGCCAGCGCAGGAAGAGGACCAGCCCCAGCAGGGCGAAGAGCGAGGTTTGGCCCATCGTGATGCAGATCAGGCACGGGGTAAAGGACAAGGCGAGCCAGTGGAGCCGATTGGGAGGATCCCCGTAAAGTTGACGGACCAAGCGCACCGAAACGAGCAGGCACGCAAGCAGCAGCACGGACCAGAGAAGCGCGGCGAGCCGCAGGCCAAGGAACCCGAGCGGATAGGCAAAGGGCAAAGCCCAGGGAGGGTTGCGCATGATGAGAACTGCGCCACTGCTCAAACCTTCGCGATGCTCCAGCGCGGCGATGGCATTCGTGTCGTAAGGATTGCCATGGAGCACAAGCTGGCGGCCTGTAGCCCAATAGGAAACAAAGTCGCGGGAACCGGCAAGGCTGCGTGAGCCACTGGGATACCCGGCAATTTGAAGCGCAAAATAGATGGCCCCAAGCACGAGCGCCAACCCGGCGCACAGCCCGATCAACATCTCAGCGAGATTGATGCGCTCTTGAGCCGGCGGAGGAACGAGCTTGTCAGCCATGGAGGCTATTCTTATATACTCGCTGTTCCAAGTCTAGAAAACCTTTGTTCGTGTAGAAAAAATGGGAATGCGTCCGCGTCGAGGATGCCGCATTGGCGCAACTACCGAGGGAACACATGCAGAGAGTTACCGCCCAGGAGAAAAACCCGCAAGTGAATGAGCGAGTCCGGGTGGTGATCAAGGTGCTGATCGCGTTGGTAATCGGAGCTGCTGTGCTCGCGATTTACATGCTGGGCTTCAAGGGCACGAGTGCCGCGCAATGCGACTTCATCAGCTACTGGGCGGCAGGACATCTGCTTGTGCACGGGCAGAATCCGTACGATGCGCAGGCCGTGCGCGCGCTCGAGCTTCAAGAGGGGCTCGATCCAAGCGCGCTCACGCTGGTGATGCGGAATCCACCGTTGGCGCTTCCGATGGCCTGGCCGTTTGGACGGATGGGAGCCAAGGCCGGCGTAATTGTCTGGACTTTTTTTCTGATCGCTACATTGATCCTGGTCAGCCGCTTGCTCTGGGTGATGAATGGCAGGCACGACAGCTTGCTCAATCTCCTCGGGTTTGGATTTCCGCCAGTTGTAGCGTGCCTGATGGCCAGGCAGACCGGAATTCTGCTCCTTCTCGGGATTAC
>JBAWFY010000068.1:0-1747 GCA_049592335.1 Occallatibacter sp. | reverse complement strand
GAGCCAACTAACCCAAGCGACTACCGATTCGCTCTTCTCATAACTGAAAAAGTGGCCGATTTGTTGGGGCGTCCTGGTCAAGAGCGCTACGTGGATATGCTGCTCCAAGCACCAAGCAAGAGCAAGATCGCTCAGTGGACTTATGACCCCGCAAAATCCGGGATCAATCCCGATCCCAAAGCCCAAACTCTCATTGCTCGAATCGTCGTCATACAGCGGCAGGTCAACACGTCCAAACTCTGCAAGGCCCCGAGCGCTGTGCTCCCTCCAAACCCGTTGCCATGCGCATATTCAGATGTTTCAGATGCAGACGGATTCTGGAATGAGATGTTCCCGTCTGACCCCAGTCAGGATGCAACGTCCCGCATCGTAGCCATATCGCCCCCTATCCCCTCATACAACCCCATGGACTTGCCGCAATCTTGCAAGCTCGACACAACCTTGAACTCGCTTCCTCCAGCAGGCCAAGGAGACTAGAAACGTGTTACTCACACGCCGCACGTTCGTTCAGTCCTCTATCGCAGCCTCCCTTGCTGCGGCCGCCGAAGCGACCCACGCCAGTTGGCTGCTCAAACCCGACAACGCGGTCCGCATCGCGATTGCAGATCTCGGACCATTCGCCAATGAACATATCTCTCTCTTCGCCGCCCTGCCAGGCGTGGAAATCGTCGCACTGGTTGATCCTTCACATTCAAAATCGAGAGCCGCAATCGCTCAACTCACACAGCTCGGACGCCCCACACCTGCTGTTTACGCTAGCCTGTCCAGCCTGCTCCGCCACACTGGCATCGACGCGTTTTCGTTGGCAGCCGACGAAGAGCCAGCCGCCTTTTCCTTGCACGAAATCCTCGCGACACGCCGCCCAATTTTGCTGGACCTCCCACCGCGCGATCTCTCCCTCGGCGACCTGATGTTGTTGCAAAAAGCCCCGGTCTATTTCCGCACAAGCGATCGCCTTTACCCTGGTGCTCAAACTGAAATCCACGCCCAATGGAAGCGATCCCCGCTCAAGCCTGAGACCGGCACGCAAAAGCGCTTTACGCGACTCATCCTCGAACGACGACTTCGCCCGTCCCAACTTCGCGCTGTCCTCATCGCTGCCCTCGGAGCCGTCCTAGAACCCCTTTCGATTCCGGTTGCCGCACTCGCTGCTTGGTCGGAAGACCCCGCCGTCATCGAGTTCACCCGCGCCTCAACCGTCCTCCACATTCATCTGCCACCGCAACTCTCCAACTTCGATAGCCTGGATATTGATCTCCTCCCACGATCTTTCGGTGCCTCCATCCTCTCGCTGGGTCAACCGCAGGGCACCATGCAAGTCCCTATCTGGAGAGCGCCAGACATTCAATCTTCCCTTCGTACGGTTATGGCATTTCTCAGCCAGAACCACGCTCGTTTCGCCAAGCACACCTCATCAACCAGAACCTACACCGCGGATAACGTCACGGACGTCGCTCTCGCTTTCGCCGCAGCTTCGGTCGTCGACCGAGCAGTCACATTCACAAACCGGAAGTGACACTTGACGCGATTGAACTCAGACCGGCGTTCGACCGAACCTCAAAAATAAGGAGAGTGAAGATGCAACCAATTCAATCGGCTCTGACTCGCAGCAAGTACCTTTTGGGGATTCTCTCACTTGCCGTTTCTCCTTTGGCTGGACATGCGGCAAATTGCACAATCGCAGCCTCCCTCCCGGCGAATCAACAGCAAATTGGATCTGGGTCGGCAATAGCAGGAAGTGATGGGG
>JBAWFY010000067.1:0-2049 GCA_049592335.1 Occallatibacter sp. | reverse complement strand
CGTTGGTAAGGATCCGCGATACCCCGCCCATACCTTCCCTTTGTACCCGGCCCGCACTAGAGAATTAAGGAATGCGGCAAGACCCAGATGATAATCGCCTTCAAAAAGAGTACAGATCCCGGCATCGCTGGGAAGAGTGCGCTCCCTGGCGGCTGACTCACTCATACTCATGGTTCCTTCCGGTATGGCTGCATCCTGGTCTCCGGTCGTTGTCACGCGTTTTCATATGAAGCCGACGGTACTGACATGAGGAGCTCCTTACTTTGGTCCAATAGGATTGGCATGCCGTACTTATACATCACATGGCGGACGGGGCCCGTGAAATGGCGCGCCACAATGCTTGCATAATCTACATCCGGTTCCCAATAAAACTGGCGGCGGATGTTGACTACATAATGGCTTGGCGGAAGGGGCTCTGCATGCAACTGTCGCAGCATGAAACTCAAAACGGTCTGCTCCGCATACCATGACTCGCCGGGTGCTCTCCACGTCGCTAGAATTTGACCGGCTAATCGGATCGAGAGCGCGCCTTTGGGAACATACAGGAAGCCGGAGTTAAAACTCGGGATGTAGTTGAGGCCAAGCTGCTCGGCCCTTACTGCAACCTGCATGTCTCGCGTTCCGTCTACGTCCTCGGCGAAGTAAGCAGGAAAATTGCGGTTCATCAAAGCGAATAGCTCATCCGGCCTCTTGAATGCAAGGACATCGCAATCGCAATAGATAAGCGGCTCTCGGTCCGCCAGAGCGAGAATCAAGGCCAGTTTCCTGCCCGTGGGATAACTATCGACGAAATATTGGATGCCCGGAACTCGCGCACATACGTACTCGCAGGCCCACTGGGCCGAATCGATCAGAATACCGGGGAAAAGACGGCTAGCGGCCTCTCTTTGATCCTCCGATATCACCCCATCCACCGTAATCTGTAAGCTGCAATCCTCATCGCGAAGATAGCGATACCAGCTCCAGGCCGCCCAAAGCGCGTCGCTCATTGTATCTGGAGTGGTAAGGACAACGAAGCGCCTCGTTCCTTGCTTCACAGGAAGAGGAGGCAATCGATCATAGCGCGAGCGAATGGGATAACTGCGCTTCCGCTCCCACCACCAGTAAGGCTTCGTAGTTAGTTTGCCGATAAATCGATTCACGGTAGGCTGCTCAAATTGGAAGTATGAGCTCAACGGAGAGCTTCTTAAATAGAGTTCGGCGCGCATGGAAAAAGGACTTCAAAAACCTTTCCCTCAACTGCGCGCGTGCCCGTAAACGCAACCGGCGATCGAGCCGTTTATCTTTGCACAGTCCGCGGAGAATCGCATAGGGCTCAAGGTCGGCACGAACGTTGTAGGAAGTGCTCTTTGCATTTTCGTGCTGCCGGTAGTAGCCAGTCAGCGAAGGGACCCGATGATATCTGAAACCTTCAAGGGACAAGCGCCAAAAGAAGTCCTGGTCCATTGCAAAATGCAGATCATCCCTGAGAAAAATGCCACGCTCGAAGATCGCGCGCCGGAAGAACATGCTCTGATTCATCACGCAGACTTCATCAAGGAGTTTCTCCTGAGAAAACTCGTTGCAACTTTCGAAAATCCACGGCGGGCGGCTATCCTGACCGTGAAAGCCACGAACCGTTCCGTTGAAAATATCGCAATCGGGGCGCTCTTCTGCAGCCAGCGCCGCTTGACAGAAGCTGTCAGCGCCATAGAAATCGTCTGAATTCTGCCAGCCGATCAGATGACCCGTGGCTAGCCTGAATCCACGGTTGATGGCAGCAGATTGTCCTTCTCCCTTTTGTACGACGCACTGCACCCACTGCGAATAAAGGCCGATGACATCGAGACTGCCGTCGGTCGACCCGCCGTCGATGACGATGTGCTCAACATCGGGATAGCCTTGAAGCAAGATCGAACGAATCGTCTCTTCAATAAATTGCCGCTGATTAAGAAGGGGAGTTACAACAGTTATCTTTGGCCATGGTGTTCCGTCAGGCATCGCATCAGCAAGACGTTCAGACTCCTCTGTCCAGGGCCAGCCGGCTTTACCTTGAAGAGGCTTGGGTAA
>JBAWFY010000066.1:0-4639 GCA_049592335.1 Occallatibacter sp. | reverse complement strand
GCCGTGAGGACCGTTTTGGAGATCATGAGATGCGGCATTCTTTACTCGATGCGGCGATTCACGCCGCCGGAATCCTATCTTTGTATTCTAATTGGATGATCGAAGTCCTGAAAGCGGCTCATCGGTCCGGGTGCGGGCGCGGCGGCCTGAGTCATCCGGTAGATCTCAGCATCTAGAATGGTTGTAGTGGACAGGCACTGCGCTGCCCTCGAATTTCCAGACCTGCTTTGTAGGACGGAGATACTGTTATGGCATTGATGAAGACCTCGAATCCGGCCCTCGGCCAGAACACCTTCAACGATTTTGCCCAAAGCCGGTACGGCGGAAATCTGGTGGACGCCTCGGCCCGCATGACGCTCAACGGCACGGTGAACAGAATCGGCATCCTGCTGCTCTGCGCGGTAGCCACCGCGGCGTGGACCTGGAACCGCTTCCTCGGCACGCATGACCTCACATTCGCCGGCCCGGCAGTCCTGGGCGGCGCGCTCGGTGGCCTTGTCTTCGCCATGATCACGATCTTCAAGAAAGAGTGGTCGCCGGTCACTGCGCCTGTCTATGCTTTGCTTGAAGGCTTCGTGCTTGGCGGCCTTTCGGCCGTTCTTGAAATGCGCTACCCCGGCATCGCCATGGAAGCCGTCGCGCTCACCTTCGGCGTGCTGTTCGTCATGTTGCTCGCCTACAAGTCGGGACTGATCAAGGTTACGGACAAGCTACGCATGGGCATCGTCGCGGCCACGGGCGCGATTGCAGTGTTTTATTTCCTCACGTTCCTGCTCGGCATGTTCCACATCACGCTCTTCAGCGCCGTGTACGGCTCGGGCGCGATCGGCCTGGTTTTCAGCTTCGTTGTCGTCGCCATCGCGGCCCTGAACCTGGTGCTCGACTTCGACTTCATCGAGCGCGGAGTCGCCGTGGGCGCTCCCAAGTACATGGAGTGGTACGCAGCCTTCGGCATCATGGTCACGCTGGTGTGGCTCTACATTGAAATGCTGCGCCTGCTCTCGAAGTTGCGCAGCAGAAACTGAGAAGCAGCTGCAAGCTTCCAGCTTTTCGCATCTCGATCTAACGCCACGATCAGTTTTCGCGTTCGCAAATTCGTGAGCTGGCGCCTGAACGAATATCGCGCAGCGCGCGACTGACTGTGCCAACTCGCGAACTCGTGACGTCGCGCAGCGACGCTAACTTGCAAACAGATTCACGGCCCGAACTTCCCTGCTCTCTCCCAAGTAAACTGGAAATGATGCTGTCTCGCTTTTTTGGCAAGGAAAAACCCGAGCAACCCGCGGAAGAAGAGCCCAAGATAAGCTTCTTAGACCGCATGAAGCAGGCGGTCTCGCGCACCCGCGAAACCTTCTCCGAAAAGATCGCCGACATCGCCGCTCTAACACGCACGGTGGACGAGTCCGCGCTCGATGAGCTCGAAGCAGCGCTGCTCACAAGCGACCTCGGCGTGCCAACCACGACCGCGATTCTCGACGCGCTGCGCGACCGCACCCGTCGCAAGGCCATCGAGGGTGGTGCCGAGCTGCGCGATCTGCTGAAAGAGCAGATGATTGAGATCCTCAGTGCGCCGCAAGGCGCGGCTGCCACACCGCAGGTGTCGCAAGAGGCGGCTGGCGCACCGCAGGTGCTGCCGCCGAAGGTGACCTTTCTCGTTGGCGTCAACGGCACCGGCAAAACCACGTCGAGCGGCAAGCTCGCCGCCTGGTCCCGTGCGCAAGGGCACTCCGTGCTTCTGTGCGCCGCGGATACGTTCCGTGCCGCAGCCATTGAACAGCTCGAAATCTGGGCACAGCGCTCCGGCGTCGAAATGATCAAGACCAAGCAGGGCGGCGACCCTGCCGCCGTGTTGTACGACGCCATCGCAGCCGCCAAAGCGCGCCACATCGACGAGCTTTACGTCGACACCGCCGGACGCCTGCACACCAAGTCCGGATTGATGGATGAATTAGACAAGATGCGCCGCACCGCCGCGCGCTTAATTCCCGGCGCGCCTCACGAAGTCCTCCTCGTCATGGACGCGACCACCGGCCAGAACGGCCTGCAGCAAGCGCGCCAGTTCACGCAATCCGCGGGCGTCACCGGCATCGTGCTCACAAAGCTCGACGGCACGGCCAAGGGCGGCATCGCAGTAGCCATCGCCCGCGAATTGAACTTGCCGGTGCGCTACGTAGGTGTAGGCGAAAAGATGACCGACCTCCTCGCATTCTCGCCGGAAGAATTCGTCGATTCACTGCTGGAGTAGAATTTCTTTCAAATCCTTCTTTGGGATCCGGTAAAGAGACAAGTGGGATGAAAAGAAATCGAAGGCGACCTAACCGCTCACTGCCAGAATTTCTGGCCCGTGTAAAGCGGTTCTTTATGCCTTGGGCTGAACCCTCCGAGCCCGACGACCCTTACGCCTATTGCATGGCGACCTTGCGCCACCCTCCGAGCAAAGGCGGAGCGGCTGCAGCCGCGGTCGCGGAATTAGACGACGAGGAGCCCACAGACTGATCCAGAGGATTTGGCCGTCAAGGCCCGCCGCAAAACTTCTCGCAGCCCCCAGCGACTAAACCGCTGATCCCTTGTTGACTTGTTCCCTCATTTCCGTGCTCCCCGTTTTGCCGAGAATTACCCCGTTCCGGCGCACAATCGAGATGTGCATCCTGAGTTACCACGTGAACGGGTCCAGGGCCTCTGGCCTCGGAACACAAGACCTCAGCCTCAACGCAAAAACTGACTGTGCAACTGTGCTGCCCGCAACTCGATACACTGCAATCACCTGCAGCCAAAACAGAGTACTAGCACAGAAACTGTGCAACTGTGCTCGACTGCCGCACCGTTGAGCAATTTACACTTGAGGGTTCCCTCCCCTCACACTGATGACAATTTCCGACCCCATCACCGAACTCGACCTCTACTGGATGCGCCGCGCCCTCGAACTCGCCCATCGCGGCATCGGCGTCACTTCGCCTAATCCCGCCGTAGGCTGCGTGATTCTCGACCGCACTGGCCAGATTATCGGCGAGGGCTGGCACGAGTACGACCTGCTTGACCACGCCGAGATCGTCGCCCTCAAACAAGCGCAGCAGCACGCTGCCGACCGAGTGCACGGCGGCACGGCTTACGTCACACTCGAGCCCTGCTGCACGACCGGCCGCACCGGCCCCTGCACGGATGCGCTCATCAAGGCCGGCCTCGCTCGCCTGGTCGCCGCCACCATCGATCCCAACCCCGCAGTCGCCGGCAGCGGCCTCGCAGCATTGCATGCAGCAGACCTTCGGACCAGTGTTGGGGTCTGCCAAGACGAATCCCGCCGCCTCAACGAAGGCTTCGCGCGCTGGATTCAGCACCACCGCCCATTCGTGCTGATGAAAGTCGCCATGACGCTCGACGCGCGCATCGCGCCGCCGCCCGCGCAACAAACGCCCCACGCGCCCTACTGGATCACCAGCGAAGCCGCGCGCGCTGCCGTGCAGCAACTGCGCTGGGCCGCCGATGCCACCATGGTCGGCGTCGACACGGTTCTCGCCGACGATCCCTGGATGACCGATCGCAGTGGCCTGCGCCGCCGCCGGCCCCTTCTGCGCATCGTGCTCGATTCCGCCCTGCGCATGCCCCTCGATTGCAAGCTGGTGAACACCGCGCAAAATGACGTCGTCATCTTCACCGTTTCGCGCGACGATGTACGGGCCGGTGAGCTTCGCAAGCGCGGAGTCCGCGTGGAGATTCTTGAGGCCGATCAAGGCCGTGTCCCGCTCGACAAAGTCCTGCTGAAACTCGGCGAAGAAGGCGTGCTGACTCTACTCACCGAAACCGGCACGCGCCTCAACACTGCCTTTCTCACCGCCGGACTCGTTGACCGGCTGCATCTGTTCATCGCGCCGCAAATCATGGGCTCCGACGCCGTCCCCGCCTTCCGCGGCATGAGCCAGTTCGTGCACATGAACGACGTCGAAGTCGAACGCTGGGGCAACGACCTCGGCATCTCGTCCCTCCTCATCGATCCCTGGCCCCAAAGCAGCGGTCAGTAATCCGTGGTCTGCTACCAGCTCTCCTTGCGCGATTCCCTGCCCTCCATGCTGTACGCTCAATAAAGGATTTGCCTGGCTTTGGATCGATCGTGACACAAACAAAAACTCTATCCTCGCGTCCGTTTTTCTATCCGCAACCCGGCGCACCGCTGCATTGCGGAGCTGTCTCGCTGGAGTTGTTGGCGCGCCGCTACGGCACGCCCCTCTACGTCTATTCAGCCGATCAGGTCGTCGAGCGGCTGAAGCTTTTCGATCAGGCGCTCGCAGGTCGCGATCACCTGGTCTGCTACGCGGTCAAAGCCAACTCCGCGCTCGCCATCATCAAGCTCCTCGCCGCGAACGGCGCTGGCTTCGACATCGTTTCCGGCGGCGAGCTGGAGCGCGTGCTGGCCGCCGCGCCTGACGCCGCGGGCCGCATAGTGTTTTCGGGCGTAGGTAAAACAGCCGCAGAAATCGATCTTGCTCTCAAGGCCGGAATTCTCGAATTCAACGTAGAGAGTGAGGCGGAACTCAAGCTGCTCGCATCCCGCGCGCGTAGACAAAAGGTCCGTGCCCGCATTGCCCTGCGCGTTAATCCCGACGTCTTTGCCGAGACGCACCCTTACATCTCCACCGGACTGCGC